>NZ_JBRBUA010000075.1:0-15616 GCF_052826345.1 Brevirhabdus sp.
CCGGTTCAGATCAGATCGGGTCGGGAAAGGCGCTGCCGCCCTTGAAGTTGCCGATCGCATAGCCCGGAGGCGCGGATCCCGAACACACGGGCTTGCCGTAATCGTCGAGCCGCTGCGACAGGTACCCCTCGACGCCATCGTCGATGATCCAGTGATCGCAGCCGTTCGGGTCGATCCAGATCCCCGCCTGAAGCTGGCTGAGATCCTTGCTGTCGTAGAAACGATCGACCGTCTTGTTGGTCTTGTTGGTCACGCAGCCCGACAAGAGCGCCGCCGCGGACAGAAGCAGAATACCTTTGGTGATGGTCATGACTTCCCCCCCCTTAACGGATGCACATAATTTCGACACGACGGTTCTGGAAGCGGCCCTGCGGTGTCGCGTTGGTCGCCTTGGGCATCCGTTCGCCGAAGGTGCGGATATCGGCGATACGCGCCCCCAGCCGTTTGCCGTAGAGCGCCACCGTGTTGGCGCGGTTGAAGCCGAGCTTGAGGTTATAGGCGTCGCTGGCACGGCTGTCGGTGTGGCCGATCACCACGAAGGCCGTCGCCTTGGCCGTGCGGAAGAAATCGTCCAGCACCTGACGGCCGCGCGCGTTCAGCTGGTAGCTGTCGGTCGCGAAATTGGTATCGGTGTTCAGCGTCATGCAGGCGTTGCCGCGGTTGCACACGGGCTTGCCGTCCCGGGTGACGTTGGGCGTCATGTACCCTTCGGCACCGTCGTCCATCACCCAATGCTGGCACCCGTCGGGGTCGACCCAGATCGTCGGCTTGTAGCGTTCCGCCTGGACGGTGACCTTGCGGCCGTTGTTCTGGAACTTGCGATGGACATGGGGCCCCAGTTCGGGCCGCTCATCCGCAGAGGCCGGCGCGACCGGCGCCACGATGGCGAGCAGCACGCCAAGAGCCGTCCCCCCGATCACCTTGCGAAGCGTGTTTGAAATCCTCATCTGCACAACATTTTCCTTTGTCAAAACCCACAGGATTACGACACGCGAAGGTCCCCACTCACTCCGCTCGTCACTATGCCCAAATCTTAACAAATTTCGGGGGGTTGTGAAGAAATAATTACTATATTTAGTTGCTTATGCCGCAACATTGCACAACCGCGCCGCGCATTGTTGCCGGTTGGCGCCTGCTGACGATCGAATCGCCGCGAAATCTCAAGTTTCGACAAGTTCGCCGGCCAGCGAATTCGTCGAGGTCGCCATGATTCTGACAGATTTCACCTGCGACAGGAAACTGTCCGGGGCGGTCACGTGAACAGCGTGCAGATAGTCCGATTTTCCCGTCAGCTGCCCCGGCATCCGTCCGCGCCGTTCGAACAGGACCTTGACCGTGCGCCCCACCATCGCATCCTGCGCCTGCCTTTGCTGTTGGGTCAACAGCGCCTGCAACCTTTGCAGCCGTTCGTCCTTGACCGCCTCTTCGACCTGCGCGCGTTCGGCGGCGGGGGTGCCGGGCCGGGTCGAGTATTTGAACGAATACGCCTGGCCGAATCCCACCTGGCGCACCAGGTCCAGCGTCTGTTCGAAATCCGCGTCGGTTTCGCCGGGGAAACCCACGATGAAATCGCCCGACAGCATCAGGTCGGGGCGCGCCGCGCGGATCTTTTCGATCAGTTCGAGATAGGCGGCGGCGGTGTGCTTGCGGTTCATCGCCTTGAGAATCCTGTCCGATCCCGACTGCACCGGCAGATGAAGATAGGGCATCAGCTTGTCGCAATCGGCGTGTGCCGCGATCAGGTCGTCGCCCATGTCGTTGGGGTGGCTGGTCGTGTAGCGGATACGCTCCAGCCCGTCGATTTCGGCAAGCGCGCGGATCAGGCGGGCCAGCGTCCAGTCGCCCCCTGCCGCCCTGTTCCCCGCCGTGCCCCCCGCCGCGACCCCGGCCGCCGCGCCGTGATAGGCGTTGACGTTCTGGCCCAGCAGCGTCAGCTCGCGCACGCCGCGCGCCACAAGATCGCGGGCTTCTTCGAGAATGCGCTCCGCCGGGCGGCTGACCTCGGCGCCGCTGGTGTAGGGCACCACGCAAAAGGCGCAGAACTTGTCGCATCCTTCCTGCACCGTCAGAAAGGCCGACGGCGCGCGCTTCATCCGCGGGCGCGTGCGGAGCGTGGCGAACTTGTCCTCTGCGGGAAAATCGGTGTCCAGCGCCTTTTCGCCCGCCTGCACGCGGGCCTCCATCTGCGGCAGGCGGTGATAGCTTTGCGGCCCGACCACCAGATCGACCATCGGCTGGCGCCGCATGATCTCCTCGCCCTCCGCCTGTGCCACGCAGCCCGCGACACCGATCTTCAGATCCGGGCGGGCGATCTTCAGCGGCTTCATCCGGCCCAGTTCGGAATAGACCTTTTCGGCCGCCTTTTCGCGGATGTGGCAGGTATTCAGAAGGATCATGTCGGCATCCTCGGCCCGGTCGGTGCTGTCGTAGCCCTGACCGCCCAGCGCCTCCGCCATGCGTTCGCTGTCGTAGACGTTCATCTGACAGCCATAGGTCTTGATAAAGACTTTCTTGCGTTCCGACATGCGACAGTACCTTTCGAGGATCAGATCCGGGGCTTACCGAAATCGGCCGCGACCTGCAACGCGCAGCAAGCCGGGGTTGATATGCCGCGCCCTTTGGCACATTCAGATTTCCACGGGCAGAAAACCCCGGGGCACGCAGCAGGCCCGGAAACGGGGACAGGCCCAAAAACGGAGTCGGGCCCGAAAACGGAGACAGGCGATGCGATACGGCGATCTGGACGGGTTTATTTCATCGACCCTGCCAAAGACGATCAAGGGCCCGCTGGCGATGATCTTCGTCGAGGATCTGCTGGAGGTCGATTCGACCCTGCGCCATCACATGGACCTGGGGTTCCACGAGATCGCCCTTTTCGCGCCGACCGAACTGACCCTGCCGCGCGATCTGGCCGAGGCCGTGCACCGCATCGATTTCCATTCCGCCCGCCAGCGCCCCGTCGATCTGATCAACCGGATCATCGCGGCCGCGCCGGACATCTGGATGTATTACTGCTTCAACGCGGAATACCTGTTCTTTCCCTTCTGCGAGACGCGCAGCGCGCGCGAGATGCTGTCCTTCACCACCGAGGAACGCCGCGATTCCGTGCTGTGCTACGTGATCGACCTATACGCCGGCGATCTGGTCGCGAACGAAAGCGCGGTCTCGCTGACGGAGGCCTATCTGGACCGCTCGGGCTATTACGCGCAATCGCGGCTGGATCCGGCGAACCACAACCATCCGCTCGAACGGCAGCTGGATTTCTTTGGCGGCTTGCGCTGGCGGTATGAGGAACACATCCCGCAGAGGCGGCGCAAGATCGATCGCATCGCGCTGTTTCGGGCGCAGCCGGGGCTGCACCTGCGCGAGAACCACACCTTCAACATCGAGGAATACAACACTTTCGCCTGCCCCTGGCACAACAACGTGACGGCGACGATCTGTTCGTTCCGCACCGCCAAGGCGCTGAAGCTGAACCCGGGGTCCACCTATGACATCAGCGATTTCCGCTGGCGCAACTCCGCCAGGTTCGAATGGAATTCACAGCAGTTGATGGATCTGGGCCTGATGGAACCCGGCCAGTGGTTCTGAACGCCTGAGCGGCACCATGCGGGGGCATGCCGGGGCTGGGCGCGGCTAACTGCGGCGCAGCCTGATCACCACGTCGACCTTGGCGATTTCCATCCCCTCGGGCGGGTCCGGCAGATCGGAGATCCGCAGCTGGTCGGCGGCGGCATCGGTCAGCGTACCGCTGTCTTCCCAGTAGAAATGCGGATGATCGTCGACGCGGGTGTCGAAATAGGATTTCGTGCCGTCCACGGTCACCTCCTGCATCAGCCCCGCATCGCAGAACGTCCGCAGCGTGTTATAGACCGTGGCCAGCGACACTTTTTCCCCGGCGCCATCGGCCGCGGCGAAAAGGCTTTCGGCGGTGACGTGGCGGTTCTGCCCGTCGCCCACGAGCAGCGCCGCCAGCGACAGGCGCTGGCGTGTCGGACGCAGACCCGCCTGAGCCAGCCATTCCGCTCCGTGCTGAAGTCTCTGAGGGGTCATGCCGTTCTCTTGTGCCACACAGCACCTATATAGGGGGCGGGGCGGCGAAGTTTCAAATGATTTCCGCTGCTCCCCGGCCCGTTTCGCAGGCTGGGCGGGGCCCAGCGCCCTTGCCAGCTTGCGAAGCCCGGTGATAGAGGAAACGAAGATCGCATGACTAAATCAAGAGGCTAGGCCGCATGGCAGATTTCCCGACGAGCTTTGACAAGGATGGTTTGCTGGCCTGCGCGCGCGGCGACCTGTTCGGTCCGGGCAATCCGCAGCTGCCGGAACCGCCGATGCTGATGATGGATCGGATCACCGACATCTCTGCGGACGGCGGCGAAAATGGCAAGGGTCATGTCGTGGCCGAATTCGACATCACCGAGGATCTGTGGTTCTTCGCCTGCCATTTCCCCGGCGACCCGGTGATGCCGGGCTGTCTGGGACTCGATGCGCTGTGGCAGCTGACCGGGTTCAACCTGGGCTGGCGCGGCATGACCGGGCGCGGGCGCGCGCTGGGCGTGGGCGAGGTCAAGTTCACCGGCATGGTCACCCCCTCGGTCGAGATGGTCACCTATCACATCGACTTCACCCGCGTCATCGACCGCAAGCTCAAGCTGGGCATCGCCAACGGGCGGATGCTGGCCGACGGGCAGGAAATCTACACGGCCGAAAACCTGAAGGTCGGACTTTTCAAGGACGAGGAATAGGCCCCCGAGGCCGAAGGAGGACGCGTATGCGCCGAGTCGTCATTACCGGTATGGGCATTGTCTCGCCCATCGGGAACAACGCAGCAGAAGTCACCGAAAGCCTGCGCCAGGGCCGTTCGGGCATCCGGGCGGAGCCCGAGTACGCCGCGCACGGCTTTCGCAGCCAGGTGGCGGGCATCCCGCAGATCGACCTGGTGGCCAGCATCGACAAGCGCCAGCTGCGCTTCATGGGGCCGACGGCGGCCTATGCCTATCTGTCGATGGAACAGGCCATCGCCGACAGCGGGCTGGAACCGCATGAGGTCAGCAACGAGATGACCGGCCTGATCGCGGGATCGGGCGGGCCGTCGACGTCGAACCTCTTCGACGCGCATAAGATCGTGGTGGAAAAGGGCGCGCCCAAACGGATGGGCCCCTTCATGGTCACGCGCTGCATGTCCTCGACCGTCTCGGCCTGCCTGGCCACGCCCTTCAAGATCAAGGGCATCAACTATTCGATCACCTCCGCCTGCTCGACCTCGGCGCATTGCATCGGCAACGCGGTCGAACAGATCCAGCTGGGCAAGCAGGATGTCGTCTTTGCCGGCGGTGGCGAAGAGGTCGACTGGACCCTGTCGTGCCTCTTCGACGCGATGGGCGCGATGAGCTCCAAGTACAACGACACGCCCGAAACGGCCTCGCGCCCCTTCGACGCCACGCGCGACGGATTTGTCATCGGCGGCGGCGGCGGCATCGTGGTGCTGGAGGAACTGGAGCACGCGAAGGCCCGCGGCGCGAAGATCTACGCCGAGGTCACCGGCTACGGCGCCACCTCGGACGGGCACGACATGGTCGCGCCTTCGGGCGAGGGCGGCGAACGCTCGATGCGGCTGGCCGTCAAGGATCTGGGCGATCGCCGCGTCAGCTACATCAACGCGCATGGCACCTCGACCCCTGCGGGCGACGTGACCGAGGTGGAGGCCGTGCGCCGCGTCTTCGGCCGGGGCAGCACACCGCCCATCAGCTCCACCAAGTCGCTGACCGGCCATTCGCTGGGCGCCACCGGCGTGCATGAGGCGATCTATTCCCTGCTGATGCTGGAGAACGATTTCATCGCGGCCTCGGCCAATGTGACCGAGCTGGATCCGGCCATCGACGCGGGCGAGATCGCGACGACGCGCGTGGACAATGCGGGCCTCGATACGGTGCTGTCCAACAGCTTCGGCTTCGGCGGCACCAATGCGACGCTGGTGATGAGCAAATACAACGGATAGGCCGCGATGAACGATCTGATGAAGGGCAAGCGCGGGCTTGTCATGGGGGTGGCCAATGACCGCTCCATCGCCTGGGGCATCGCGCGCGCGCTGCATGCCGCGGGGGCCGAGCTGGCGTTTTCCTACCAGGGCGAGGCCTTCGGCAAGCGCGTCGTCCCGCTGGCGGCCAGCGTCGGGTCGGATATCCTGATCGACGTCGATGTCACCAACGACGCCTCGCTCGACGCGGCCTTCGCCACCCTGCAGGACCGCTGGGGCGAACTGGATTTCGTGATCCACGCCATCGCCTATTCCGACAAGACCGAGCTTGCCGGGCGCTTCGTCAACACCACGCGCAGCAACTTCCGCAACTCGTTGACGATTTCATGCTATTCGCTGATCGATGTGGCGCGCCGTGCGGCGCCCATGATGGCGGCGGGCAGCTCGATTCTGACGCTGACCTACCAGGGCTCGAACGCGGTCACGCCACATTACAACGTCATGGGCGTGGCCAAGGCGGCGCTGGAGTCCTCGGTTCGCTACCTTGCCAACGATCTGGGCCGCGACGGCATCCGGGTGAACGCGATCTCTCCGGGTCCGATGAAGACGCTGGCCGGGGCCGCCATCGGGGGGGCGCGAAAGACCTTCCGCCACACCGAGGAAAACGCCCCGCTGGGCACCAATGCGACGCTCGAGGCGGTGGGCGGCGCCGCGGTGTATCTGGCCTCGGACCTCGCGGCCTGCACCACCGGCGAGATCGTGCATGTCGACGGCGGCTACCACATTCTCGGAATGCCGCAGGCCGAAAACCTGCACTGAGGCCGACACGCCTCCGGCGGGGATATTTCAGACCAGAAGAACCACGCGCCGTTTCTTCTGCGTTTTCTTCTGGTCTTCAAATATCCATGCCATGCCCCCTCCGCCGCGCCGGGTCCGGGTCCGGGGCCGGACTGGGGCCGGGCGATGCCGCACCCTTTCGTCCGTCTTGCGGCTGTGCCATCGTGCGCCCACGTCACGTCAAGAGGACCCCACCCGATGCCAATCACGACCTGCGTCTTCGACGCCTACGGAACACTTTTCGATGTATCGGCGGCGGCCCGTCAGGCCGCGGCCGAGACGGACCATCGGGAATTCGCCGCGCGCTGGCAGCAGATCGCCGTCGATTGGCGGCTGAAGCAACTGCAATATTCTTGGCTGCGGGCCGTCACCGACACGCATGACGATTTCTGGCAGGTCACGCAGGACGGGCTGGACTGGGCATTGGAAGCGGCGGGGCTGCAAGAAGATCAGGCCCTGCGCCAGCGGCTGCTGGACCTCTATTGGGAGCTGTCGGCATATCCGGAGGTCTCCGACATGCTGGCCCGGCTGAAAGGCAGCGGTTTCGCAACCGCGATCCTGTCGAACGGCTCGCCGCGGATGCTGGAGGGCGCGGTGCGCTCATCGGGACTGGAGGAGATGCTGGACCATGTGCTGTCGGTGGAAAGCGTCGGCGTGTTCAAGCCGCATCGCTCGGTCTACGATCTGGTCGGCAAGAAGATGGGCTGCAAGCCCGCCGAGGTGTTGTTTGTCTCCTCCAACGGCTGGGACGCCGCTGCCTCCTCGGGGTATGGGTTCAACACGGCCTGGGTCAACCGCGCGGGCGAGCCCGTCGATCGCCTGCCCTGGCGGCCGGACGAAATCCTGAACGACCTGAGCGGCATTCCGGCGCTGGCGGCGCGCCTGTGATCGCGCGCTTCGCCGCCTCGGACGGGGTGATGTTGGCCTATCGGGACGAGGGGCGGGGCCTGCCGCTGATCTGCCTGCCGGGCCTCACGCGTGACGGAACCGATTTCGACGATCTCGTGCCGCATCTTCCGCCGCTGCGGCTGATCCGCCCCGACTATCGCGGGCGAGGCCGCTCGACCTGGGCCGATCCCGCCAGTTACACGATCCCGGTGGAGTTGCGCGACGTGCTGGAGTTGATGGATCACCTGGGCGTGGACCGGGCGGCGGTGCTGGGCACCTCTCGCGGGGGGCTTATCGCGATGGCGATGGCCGCCACGCACAAGCACCGCCTCGCGGGGGTTTGCCTCAACGACATCGGGCCGGAGCTGGACCCCCGGGGGCTGGGCAAGATCATGGGGTATCTCGGACGCGATCCCGCTTTTGCCGACCGGGCGCAGATGGCGGCGGCCATGCCGGCGCTGATGCCGGAATTCGGCGCCGTGCCCGCCGGCCGCTGGGCCGCGCATGTCGCGCGCGTCACGCGCGAAACCGACAGCGGGCTGGCGATCACCTATGACCCGCGCCTGCGCGACGCGGTAGAGGCAGGCGCCGCGCAACCCGCCCCGGATCTGTGGCCGCTGTTCGATGCGCTTTCGGGCCTGCCGCTGGCGCTGATCCGCGGCGCGAATTCGGACCTTTTGTCTGCCGCGACTGCCGCGGAAATGCGGCGCCGCAGGCCGGACATGATCCATGCCGAAGTCCCCGGGCGCGGCCACGTCCCCTTTCTGGATGAACCCGAGAGCCTGGCCGCGATCCGGGCCTTTCTGAAGGTAGTGCAATGAACATCGAAATGATCGAGGCCGCCGCGCTGCGGCTGCAAGGGCACGCACGGCTGACGCCGATCCTGTCGTCGCCCTTTCTGGACGACATCGCCGGGCGGCGGGTGCTGGTCAAGGCGGAATGTCTGCAACATACCGGCTCGTTCAAGTTCCGCGGTGGTTGGTCGGCGGTATCGGCGCTGGACCCTGCCGCGCGCGAGACGGGAGTCATCGCCTATTCGTCGGGCAACCATGCGCAGGGCGTCGCGCTGGCCGCGCGGCGGCACGGGGTGCGGGCGGTGATCATCATGCCCGATGACGCGCCCGCGGTGAAAATCGAGAACACCCGCGCCCTGGGGGCCGAAGTGGTGCTTTACGACCGCGACACCGAAGACCGCGACGCGATCGGCACCACCCTGGCGGCGCGCGACGGTCTGCATCTGATCAAGCCGTTCGACGATCCGCAGGTGATCGCGGGACAAGGCACCGTGGGGCTGGAATTGGCCTGGCAGCTGCGCAACGAATCGCTCGAGGCCGCGGATGTGCTGGTGTGCTGCGGTGGCGGCGGCCTGACATCGGGCATTGCGCTGGCGCTTGAGTCCCGTGCGCCGGCGCTTTGCGTCCGCACGGTGGAGCCCGAGGGGTTCGACGATACTGCCCGATCCCTGGCCGCCGGGGACATCTGCACAAACGCGCGCAGCTCGGGCAGCCTGTGCGATGCCATCGTCACCCCCCACCCAGGAGAGCTGACCTTTCCGATCATGCAGCGGCTTTGCGGATCGGGCCTTGTCGTCACCGAGGACGAATGCCTCAAGGCGATGGCCGCGGCGTTCGAGCGGTTGCGGATCGTGCTGGAACCGGGCGGCGCCGTGTCGCTGGCGGCCGCGCTTTTTCATCCGGCCGAACTCAGCGGCGACACGGTCATCGCCGTGGCCACCGGCGGCAATGTCGACCCGGCGCTTTTCGCCCGCGCCATCGAGGGCGGGACATCCGGTGGCTGAAATTGTAAACTGGACCCCGCAAGAAGCCGAGCCGGGGAGGAGCCATCTTGCGGACACAGGTTTGCATTATCGGCGGCGGGCCTTCCGGGTTGCTGCTGTCCCAGATCCTGCACCGCGCGGGTATCGACACGGTCGTGCTGGAACGCAAGAGCCGGGACTACGTGCTCGGCCGGATCCGGGCGGGCGTGCTGGAATGGGGCACGGTCGAGCTGTTGCGGTCCGCCGGTGTGGGCGCGCGGATGGATGCCGAAGGGTTTGCGCATGACGGCACCTTCCTTGCGTTGCAGAACCGCGGGTTTCGCATCGACTTCCGGCAGCTGACCGGCAAGCAGGTGATGGTTTACGGCCAGACCGAGGTGACGCGCGATCTCTATGACGCCCGCGCGGCAGCGGAGGGCAAGATCCTGCACGGGGTCGAAGGCGTGACGCTGCACGATCCGGACGGCGACGCGCCCTTTGTCAGCTACGTTCTGAACGGCACCGAGCATCGCGTCGATTGCGATTACATCGCCGGGTGCGACGGCTTTCACGGCGTCAGCCGCACCAGCGTCCCCGCCGCTGTGCGCAAGGAATATGAACGGACCTATCCCTTTGGCTGGCTCGGCATCCTCAGCCAGACGCCGCCCGTCAGCCATGAGCTGATCTACGCGAACCATGCCCGCGGCTTTGCGCTGTGTTCCATGCGCAACCGGCACCTCAGCCGTTACTACATCCAGGCCCCGCTGGACGACCCGATCGAAAAATGGACCGACGACAGGTTTTGGGACGAGCTGCGCCGCCGGATCCCGGATGATGCCGCCCAAAGCCTCGTGACCGGCCCTTCGGTCGAAAAATCCCTGGCACCGCTGCGGTCGTTCGTGGCAGAGCCGATGCGCTGGGGGCGGCTGTTTCTGGTGGGCGATGCGGCGCATATCGTGCCGCCCACCGGGGCCAAGGGGCTGAATCTGGCGATGTCGGATGTGCACTACCTCAGCCGTGCGCTGATCGCCTATTACCGCGACCGCGACGTCGGCGGCATCGACCGCTACGCCGCCACCGCGCTGGCCCGCGCCTGGAAGGCGATCCGCTTTTCCTGGTGGTTCACCACGACGATGCACCGCTTTCCCGACCAGTCGGAGTTCGACCAGCGCATTCAGGAAAGCGAGCTGGAATATCTGGAACATTCCGCCGCCGCGCAGACCGTGCTGGCGGAAAACTACATAGGGTTGCCATATTGATGCAGACGGTCAAGCTCGACGATATCAACGTTCATTTCCGCGACGAAGGCGATCCCGACGGCGCGCCGGTGGTCTTTGCCAATTCGCTGGGCACCGATCTGCGGCTGTGGGATCAGGTGGTGCCGCTGCTGCCTGACGGGCTGCGGCTGATCCGCTATGACAAGCGCGGCCACGGCCTGAGCGATGTGCCGCCCGCGCCCTACAAGATGGGCACGCTGGTGGGCGATGCGGAACGGCTGCTGGATCACCTGGGCGTGCGCAATTGCCTGTTCGTCGGCCTGTCGATCGGCGGGCTGATCGCGCAGGGGCTGGCGGTGAAACGCATGGATCTAGTCCGCGCGATGGTGTTGTCTAACACCGCCGCCAAGATCGGCACGCCGCAGCTGTGGCAGGACCGGATCGACGCCATCGCCCGCGACGGGCTGGCGCCGATGGCCGACACGGTGATGCAGCGCTGGTTTTCACCCCGTTTCCGCGACGGCGATGCCTTGCCCGCCTGGCGCAACATGCTGGTGAACACGCCCGTGCAGGGGTATATCGGCTGTTCCGCCGCGATCGCGGGCTGCGACATGATCACCCCCACCAGCGGGCTGCGCCTGCCCACGCTGGCCATCGCCGGTTCGGAAGACGGCGCCACCCCGCCGGATCTGGTGCGCGAAACCGCCGCGCTGATCCCCGGATCGCGTTTCGAGCTGATGCGCGGCGTGGGGCATCTGCCCTGCGTCGAGGACCCGGTCGGCTATGCCGCGCATCTGACCCGCTTTCTGAAAGCGACCGGCCATGTCTGAACGCTATGATCTGGGCATGGATATCCGGCGCCATGTGCTGGGCGACGCCCATGTCGACCGCGCCGAAGCGGCCAAGACCGAATTCGACGCGCCTTTCCAGACCATGATTGCCGAAGGGGCCTGGGGCACCGTCTGGGCCTCCGACGGAATCACGCTGCGCGAACGCTCGATGCTGACACTCGCGCTGCTGGCGGCCACCGGCAATTTCGACGAGATCGCCATGCACATCCGCGCCACCGCGAACACCGGCGCCAGCAAGCGCGACGTGCTGGAGGCGTTCCAGCACGTCGCCGTCTATGCGGGCGTGCCGCGTGCCAACCGCGCGCTCAAGATCGCCAAGCAGACCTATGCCGAGATGGAGGCCACGCGATGAGCAGCTATCACGCGCGCGATCGCGCGTGGCATCCGCCCGCCCAGACGCCGGGCTACAAGACCTCGATCGCCCGCGCCCCCGGGCGCGCGCCGCTCGCCTTTCCCACCACCCTGTCGGAGGAAACCGGACCCGTCTTCGGGCATGATATCCTCGGCAGGCTCGACAACGATCTGATCCTGAACCACGCCAAAGGCGGCGAAAGCGCGATCGGGCCGCGCATCGTGGTATCTGGCCGTGTTGTGGATGAAACCGGCCGCGGCGTGCCGGATGCCCTGATCGAGGTGTGGCAGGCCAACGCGGGCGGACGCTATCGCCATGCCAAGGAAGGCTACCTGGCACCGCTCGACCCGAATTTCGGCGGCTGCGGTCGTACCATCACGGATGAGGCGGGCAACTACGAGTTCCGCACCGTTCAACCCGGCCCCTACCCCTGGCCCAACGGACCCAACGACTGGCGCCCGGCGCATATTCATTTCTCGGTCTTCGGCCGCGCCTTTGCACAGCGTCTGATTACCCAGATGTATTTCGAGGGTGACCCGATGATCCCGCTCTGCCCGATCGTGCGCACCATCGCCTCCGACGCGGCGGTCGAACGGCTGATCGCGCGGCTGGACATGCGCGCGGCGATCCCGATGGATGCCCGCGCCTATCGCTTTGATATCGTGCTGCGCGGCGCGCGCCAGACGGTCTTCGAAAACCGGATGGAGGGGCTTTGAGGATGCGCCACCCCGACCCCCTGAAGGAAACGCCCTCGCAGACCGCGGGGCCATATGTGCATATCGGCTGCACCCCGAATTTCGCCGGGATCACCGGCGTCTATGCCGAGGATCCGGGCACAAGGATGACGAACGACCGGACCCGCGGTACGCGCATCACGGTGACGGGCCGGGTGCTGGACGGCACCGGCACGCCGCTGCGCGATGCGCTGGTCGAGATCTGGCAGGCCGATGCGGATGGGCTTTACCCGTCGCCCGCCGAACGCCGCGGAACCGCCGATCCGAACTTTACCGGCTGGGGCCGGTCGCCCGGGGACATGCAGACCGGCGAATTCCGCTTTGACACCATCAAGCCCGGCGCCGTGCCCTTTCGCGACGGCCGCATGATGGCCCCTCACATCGGGTTCTGGATCGTCGCGCGGGGGATCAACCTGGGCCTGCACACGCGCATGTATTTCCCCGACGAGCCTGCCGCCAACGCCGCCGATCCGATGCTGTCGAGCATCGAGCATCAAAGCCGGGTGCCCACGCTTGTCGCGCGAGACGAGGGCGATGGCGTCTATCGGTTCGACATCCGCCTGCAAGGAGAGGACGAGACGATCTTCCTCGACATCTGATCCGCCGCCCCATCCGCGCCCCAACACCCGAAAGGTGACCGACATGGCCTCTTCTGCGAAACCCTGCATCATTTGCGTGGCGATCACCGGATCGCTGCCCCGCAAGGAAAACAACCCCGCCGTGCCGATCAGCATCGCCGAGCAGGTCGAATCCACCCAGCAGGCCTTCGAGGCGGGCGCCAGCATCGCGCATTGCCATGTGCGCAACGACGATCAGACGCCCTCCTCCGACCCGGAGAAATTCGCCCGCCTGATGGAAGGGCTGAAAAAGCACTGCCCGGGCATGATCGTGCAACTGTCCACCGGCGGGCGGTCCGGCGCGGGCCGGGAACGTGGCGGTATGCTTCCGCTGCGCCCCGACATGGCGTCGCTTTCGGTCGGGTCCAACAATTTTCCGACGCGCGTGTATGAAAACCCGCCCGAACTGGTGGACTGGCTGGCGGCCGAGATGCTCCGCCACGACGTCAAGCCGGAGATCGAGGCCTTCGACCTCAGCCATATCCTGCAAGCGCTGGCCATGCAGCGCGACGGGCGGCTTGCGGGACCGCTCTATGTGCAGTTCGTCATGGGGGTGAAAAACGCGATGCCCGCCGACAGGGCCGTTTTCGATTTCTACGTCGAGACGATGAAAACCCGTGCCCCCGACGCGGAATGGTGCGCCGTCGGGATCGGCGCCGCGCAGCTGCAGCTCAACGAATGGGCGATCGCGGCGGGCGGCCATACCCGCACGGGCATGGAAGACAACGTACGGCTGGACCGCGACCGGCTGGCCCCGTCCAACGCGGCGCTGGTACAGCGCGCGGCAGAGCTGTGCGAGAAATACGAACGCCCGGTCGCGGACTGGAGGCAGGCGCGCGCCCTCCTCGGTCTGGCGGAGGGCTGACGCGATGCCTGCCTCTCCGCTCGACAGCGCCATCTACCGCGACCTCTTTCTCGACCCCGAGGCCGCGCCGCTGTTCACCGACAGCGCCGAAGTGCGCGCCATGCTGTTGGTCGAGGGCGCATTGGCCCGTGTTCAGGGGGAGCTGGGCCTCATCCCGGAACTCTCCGCGACCGCCATTCACCGCGCCTCGATGGAATTGCAGATCGACCCCGCCGGTCTGGCCGCCGAAACCGGGCAAAGCGCGGTCGTCGTGCCCGCGCTGGTCAAGGCCTTCCGCGATGCGATGCAGGCGCCGGAACATGCGCAATACGTGCATTGGGGCGCGACATCGCAGGATATCATGGATACCGGGCTGGTGCTGCGGCTGCGCCGGGTCCTCGCACTGCTCGAGACGCGGCTGGCGGATCTGATCCGGGCCCTGGGCCTTCTGGCCGATGAACATGCCACGCTGCCGATGGCCGGGCGCACCTATGCGCAGATCGCCACGCCTGTCAGCTTTGGCGCGGTCGTGGCCAGCTGGGGCGCGCCCCTGCTGCGCCTGCATGGCCAACTGGACGGGCACCGCGACGCCGTCTGCCAGGTCAGCCTGTCGGGCGCCGCCGGAACCTTGTCGGCACTGGGCGACCAGGGCCCCGCAACCCGCGCCGCGCTGGCCCGGGCCCTCGACCTGCGGGACCCCGGCGCCAGCTGGCACGGCACCCGCGACGCCTATGCCGGGATATGCGCCTGGATGACGCAAATCACGGCGATACTGGGAAAAATGGGCGAAGACCTGATCCTGCTCGGGCAAAGCGGCATGAGAGAGGTGACCTTGGGCAAAAGCGGCGGTTCCTCGACCATGCCGCAAAAGCAGAACCCGGTGCAGCCGTCGCTGCTGTCGTCGATCGCGCGCCAGGTCGTGGCGCTGAATTCGGTCATGCAAGGCGCGGCCGTGCATCGCCAGCAGCGCGATAGCGTCGCCTGGCTGACGGAATGGATGACGCTGCCGCAGCTGTGCCTGCTGTCCTCGCGCGCCGTTGCCGTGGGTCTCGATCTTGCGCGCAACATAGCCCCCGATCCCGCCCAGATGGCCGCCGGCATCGAGGCCGAAGGCGGCCTGATCTACGCCGAACCGCTGTCCTTCGCCCTGGCCGCCCATATGCCGCGCCCCGAGGCCCAAGCGGCCGTGAAAGCACTGTGTCTCGAGGCCAGGTCATCCGGCAAGACACTAGCCCGCTTGACAGAAGCGCGCTGGCCGGATCTGGCGCTGGACCAGGTGTTCGCGGCCTCGGCGCAGCTTGGGTCCGCCCCCGCCGATGCGCGGGCCTTCGCCGCACGGGCGCGTATGGTTGGGTGATCCTTCCCCAAGCCAAGGCGATGCGGAGGTAGGATTTGCACGGCCTTTTTTCGGGTATTTCTGCGGATTTTGGTTGCGGGGACAGGATTTGAACCTGTGACCTTCAGGTTATGAGCCTGACGAGCTACCGGGCTGCTCCACCCCGCGACGCTTATTCTGCGCTACCGCCCGGATGGCTACTTGAGC
>NZ_JBRBUA010000076.1:0-5220 GCF_052826345.1 Brevirhabdus sp.
AGAGCGACGCCCCGGCGTAAGTACCTCGGCTCGCTTCTTGCCTCCTATTAATCCACCTTGCCGCTGTGCGTCAGCATCTTCTCGATCGGACGGCGTCTCGCCCGTCGCCTTGTCCACGATGAACTTGGCAAGCTGGTTGGCGTCACGGGGGCGTTTGGGTCTGTCTGTCATGTCCTTAATGTAAGCGTTCCTAGCGGCGAACGCAAAGGTAGCTCACACCCGCGCGAGATGCTCACATTTCAAACTGACCCACTACCGCGCAACCGGCGCCGCTGGCCTGCGATGCGCCGATGCGGTAGAAAGCGTGAAGCAATTGGTCGCATCGCACGCGTCACGTGTCGAAATTCGACTGCGTTCGGCGCGGCCATGCCCCTACAAGCTGGAAAACCACGCGAAAGGAATCGATCCTTGCCTGATGTTACCATCGTCTACTGGAGAGACATTCCCGCCCAGGTCATCGTCGGCAAAGGCCGCCGCGGATCGAAGGTTCAGCTGCCCGAGCGGTTCGAGCAGGCGATCGACCGCTGCGCCATGAGGATCGGCGCGGCCGGCACCGACGCTTATCTGGCGGAATGGCGCAAGGCGCAGGCCTATCCGGTCGATGGCGATCCCGACGACATCGCGCGGAACGAAGCGCAACGGCTTGATCGCGAATACGATCAGGCCCGGATCAAGGCACTGATGGATAACGATGGCTGGTCGTGATCGCGGACAGATTCAGGGAGAGTTTGATGGCACTGTTGAATTTCCGGCGCAAAACCGCGCAGACCGGGCCCGGCGTCTCGGCCCAGGTGGAGGCGCTGTTGCAGGGCTATTCCATCGAGGTCATGCCGCGCACCGCCGAAAAGGTCGCTGATTTCCGCGACCTGCTGCCCGCGGGCACGCGCGTCTACATCGCCCATATCGACGGCACGCCGATCGAAGACATGGTCGCCACCGCGCGCAGGCTGCGCGAGGAAGGCTATCGGGTGATGCCGCATTTCCCCGCGCGCATCATCGCCGACAAGGCCACGCTGGCCGACTGGATCGCGCGCTATCAGGGCGAGGCGGGCGTCGACCAGGCGCTGTTGCTGGCCGGCGGCGTGGCCCAGCCGCACGGGGATTTCGACAACTCCATGCAGCTGCTCGACACGGGGCTGTTCGACAAGGCCGGCTTCCGCCGCCTGCATGTGGCAGGCCACCCCGAAGGCAACAGGGACATCGACCCCGACGGCACCGATGCCAATGTCTCGGCCGCGCTGCGCTGGAAACAGGATTTCTCCGAACGCACCGACGCGCAGATGGCGATCGCCACGCAGTTCTGCTTCGAGGCCAAGCCGGTCATCGCCTGGGCCGAGGCCCTGCGCGAGGCGGGCGTCACCCTGCCCATCCACATCGGCGTGGCGGGACCGGCCAAGTTGCAGACGCTGATCCGCTTTGCCATCGCCTGCGGCGTGGGGCCGTCGCTGAAAGTGCTGCAAAAGCGCGCGATGGATGTGACCAAGCTGGTGCTGCCCTACGAGCCGGACGATTTCATCGCCGAACTGGCCGCGCACCGCGCCGCACACCCCGATTTCAACATCACCAACGTGCATTTCTTTCCGCTGGGCGGGATCAAGGCGAGTGCGGGCTGGGCGATCGAACATGGGGGACGTTCGGCCATTCCGGCCGCGGCCCCGCAATTTCAGAAGGAAGCCACATGACGCGTACCGTCATCGAATCAAAGACCAAAACTGTCATCATCGGCTTTGATGAGCCGTTCTGCGTGATCGGGGAGCGGATCAATCCCACCGGCCGCAAGAAGCTCGCCGCCGAGCTGGAGCAAGGCGATTTCAGCACCGTCGAGCGCGACGCGCTGGATCAGGTGGCCTGCGGCGCGATGGTGCTCGACGTCAATTCCGGCGCCGTGTTCACCAACAAGATGGCCGATGACCCGCGCTATGCCGACAACAATTTCGTCGAGCCGCCGCTGATGCGCGACCTGATCGCCCATATCCAGGCGATGGTCGATGTGCCGCTGTGCATCGACAGCTCGGTCCCCGCCGCGCTGGAGGCCGGGCTCGCCGCATCCGAAGGCCGCCCGCTGCTGAATTCGGTCACCGGCGAAGAGGAACGGCTGGAAGCGATCCTGCCGCTGGTCAAGAAATACAACGTCCCCGTCGTCGCCATTTCCAACGACGACACCGGCATTTCGGAAGATCCCGAGGTCCGTTTCGCCGTCGCCAAGAAGATCGTGGAACGCGCGGCCGATTACGGCATCCCGGCGCATGACATCGTCGTGGACCCGCTGGTGATGCCGGTGGGCGCGATGGCCACGGCCGGGCGGCAGGTCTTCACCCTCGTCGCCAAGCTGCGCGCCGAGCTGGGGGTCAACACCACCTGCGGCGCGTCCAACGTCAGCTTCGGCCTGCCGAACCGGCACGGGATCAACGCGGCCTTCCTGCCGATGGCCATCGGCGCGGGCATGACCTCCGCCATCATGAACCCTGTCCGCCCGGTCGAGATGGAAGCGATCCGCGCGGCGAATTTCCTGATGAACCACGACGACAACGGCGGCGAATGGATCAAGTTCGCCCGCGTGCTCGAAGCGCTGAAGGATGGCACCGCCTTTCCCGACGCGGCCCGCGCCGCGCTGGAGGCGGGATCGGGCGGTCGCGGCGGGCGTCGGCGCCGCCGCGCCTGAGCTTTCGCGCCCCCGAGATACCGAGGGGCCGCGCAAGCGCCGCGGGCTGTGGCCGTGTCCATGACGCCACAGCCCGCGGCACCCCGTCCCGCGGGTGCGGGCCGGGATGGCCCCTGCCCGATCAGTTCATCTTGATCGCATCGGTGGTGAACAGGTAATCCTCGCCCGCGCCGGAATGGCACGCGATGCAGCCTGCATCCGCCCCCTTGGCGACCCGGCCGGCCAGCTGCATGCCCTTGGGATTCTTGTCGAGGCTGCCGTCCGGCAGGTATTTCACCCAGAACCAATCCTGGTTGTCGGCGTCATAGCCTGCTTCGCGGCGGAACATGACCGTCACCGCCCCGAGGTGCTTGTCGGGCTCCCCCAGGACCTGGTCGATCGTCACCCCCTCGGGGCCGTAATTGCGTTTGACGATCAGATCGCCGGTATGCCCGTCCACCGTCGCCTTGGTGTAGAATGTCTCCAGCATCTTGCCGTGCGGCTCCACCCCCTCATAGGGGAAGGAGCGGATCGCATCGGGCCCGACCATGTTGTTGGCCTGCATGACCTCCCACAGCATCGCGGCGTAATCGGTATCCGCCGTGGTGCCGAAGGGCGCGTCCTGCGCGCTGAGCGGCCCGGCGGTCATCAACATGAGGGCCGCCGTTTTCGCCGCGGCTTTCGCAATGAATTGCACTTTCATCTGATTGATCCTTTCCCTGTTGTTCGAAACTGCCGAAAAAGCGTAACGCAGCTTCCCGCGCGGGAGCGTTCACCATTTTAAACGCCGTCTCACAAAGTCGTTGGTTTCAATTGAGCGGCTCCCGGGCCGATACTGGGCCGCAGCAGCACGGGAGCGCGCACCGATATGATCGCCCTTTTCTCATCCATTTTTCTTGCACTGGGCTTTGGCGCCGCCCCCGCGCGGGCTGATACGGCGTCCGAGATCTGCGTGATCAACGACAGCGATCGCCCGCTGCTGTTCGCGGCCGATCCACGCCAGGGCGCGCGCCTGCTTGCGCGCCTTGCCCCGCGGGACCGTCTTTGCGCCGGTGATGCGGGGCAAGGCGGCGTGGTGAGCGTCTATGCCGACGCCGCCGCGATGGAGGGCTGCTCGCGCCTGGTCGGGCCCGGCGGGCAGGACAGCCTGCTGCGCTATGCCGAATTCGACCGTTGCGCCTGGAGCTCCAATACCGTCGCCCGGTGACCCCGTCATCGCTTGGCGCCGTCCCTTTCCCCCGATACGGAGCCATGCCGCATTCATCGCCGATTAAGGCGCAGATCGGCTTTTACTCCGCGCGTGATTGTCTATGGTGCGCTCAACAGCGCAGGGGGTTTTGCCATGAACGAAAAGCCATTGGTCATCTTCACCCCGTCGGGCAAGCGGGGACGGTTCGAAAAGGGCACCCCGGTGCTGACCGCGGCGCGACAGCTGGGCGTGGATCTCGACAGCGTATGCGGCGGGCGGGGCATCTGTTCCCGCTGTCAGGTCACGCCGGCCTATGGCGCCTTTTCCAAGCATGGGGTGACGGTCGCCCCCGACGCGCTGTCCGAATGGAACGCGGTCGAGGAGCGCTACAAGCAAAAGCGCGGGCTGATCGACGGGCGCAGGCTTGGCTGCCAGGCGCTGATCGAGGGCGACGTGGTCATCGACGTGCCGCCCGAAAGCCAGGTGCACAAGCAGGTGGTGCGCAAGGCCGCGACCGCCCGCAGGATCGTGATGGACCCCGGCACCCGGCTTTATTACGTCGAGGTGGCGGAGCCTGACATGCATGAGCCCTCCGGCGATCTGGAGCGCCTTGCCGAGGCGCTGGAGCAGCAATGGCAGATCAGCGGCCTGCAGGCCGGTATCGATGTATTGCACAAGCTTCAGCCCGCCCTGCGCAAGGGCGACTGGAAGGTCACCGTCGCGCTTTACCGCGATCATAACGGCGGGGTGCCGCGGCTGCTCGATATCCGGCCCGGCTTTTTCGAGGGGCCGCTTTACGGGCTGGCCATCGACCTTGGCTCCACCACCATCGCGGCGCATCTGTGCAACCTGACGGACGGGACGGTGAAACTGTCCTCGGGCGTCATGAACCCGCAGATCCGCTTTGGCGAGGATCTGATGAGCCGCGTGTCCTATGCGATGATGAACCCCGGCGGCGACCGGGAGATGACGCGCGCCGTGCGCGACGCGATCAACGCGCTGATCACGTCCATCGCCGCCGAGGCGGAGGTCGACGCCGCCTGCCTGGTGGAGGCCACCATCGTCTGCAACCCTGTGATGCACCACCTGCTGCTGGGCATCGACCCGGTCGAGCTGGGACAGGCGCCCTTCGCGCTCGCGCTGTCGGAGGCGCTGTCGATCCCGGCGCGCGACATCGGGCTGGAGGCGATGAACGGCGAGGCGCGGCTGTATCTGCTGCCCTGCATCGCGGGCCATGTGGGTGCGGACGCCGCCGCCGTCGCCCTGTCGGAAGAGCCCTATAAATCCGATGATCTGGTCCTGGTCGTCGACGTGGGCACCAACGCCGAACTGCTGCTGGGCGACAAGACCCGCGTGTTGGCCTGTTCGTCGCCCACCGGGCCCGCCTTCG
>NZ_JBRBUA010000077.1:0-4177 GCF_052826345.1 Brevirhabdus sp.
GCGCGCCCGATGTCGTGCAGCCAGGCGTGTTCCGGGCCGATGCCGGGATAGTCGAGCCCGGCGGAAATCGAAAAACCTTCCAGGATCTGCCCGTCGTCGTCTTGCAGCAGATAGGTCCGGTTGCCGTGCAGAACGCCGGGGCGGCCGCCGGTCAGACTGGCGCAATGTTCCATCTTTTCGTTGACGCCCTTGCCGCCGGCCTCGACCCCGATGATGCGCACGCCCGCATCGTCGAGGAACGGGTAGAACAGCCCCATCGCATTGGACCCGCCGCCGATGGCCGCGATCACAGTGTCGGGCAGACGGCCTTCCTGCCGTTGCATCTGGGCCTTGGCCTCCTTGCCGATGATGGCCTGGAAATCGCGCACCATGGCCGGATAGGGGTGCGGCCCCGCCACCGTTCCGATGCAGTAGAAGGTGTCGCGCACATTGGTCACCCAGTCGCGCATCGCGTCGTTCATCGCATCCTTCAGCGTGCCCCGGCCCGAGGTCACCGGCACCACCTGCGCGCCCAGCAGACGCATGCGGAACACGTTGGGCATCTGCCGCTCGACGTCATGGGCCCCCATGTAGACCACGCATTTCAGGCCGAACTTGGCGCAGACGGTCGCTGTGGCGACGCCGTGCTGCCCCGCGCCGGTTTCCGCGATGATACGGGTCTTGCCCATGCGGCGCGCCAGCAGGATCTGGCCCAGCACGTTGTTGATCTTATGCGCGCCGGTGTGGTTCAGCTCATCGCGCTTCAGATAGATCTTCGCGCCGCCCAGATGCCGGCTCAGCCGCTCTGCGTGGTAAAGCGGCGAAGGCCTGCCGACGTAATGTTCCCACAGATCGTCCATCTGCGCCCAGAAACCGGCGTCGGTCTTGGCGCGCTCGTACTCGGCGTCCAGTTGCAGGATCAGCGGCATCAGCGTTTCGGAGACGAAACGCCCGCCGAAATCACCGAAGCGGCCCGCCTCGTCGGGGCCGTTCATGTAGCTGTTCACGATATCTTCCGGCATGTCACTCTCCCTGAGTGGCGGCAATGAAGGCCGCGATCCTGTCTTTGTCCTTTTGCCCCGGCGCGGATTCGACACCGGATGATACATCAACCTGCCGCGCGCCGGTGATCTCGATCGCCCGTGCGACGTTTTCGCGCGAAAGCCCGCCCGCCAGCATCCACGGCACGGGCCAGCGCCGGCCGGACAGCAGCGACCAGTCGAATTGCGCGCCGTTTCCGCCCGGCAGGGCCGCCCCCTTCGGCGGCTTGGCGTCGATCAGCAACTGGTCGGCCACCTGGGCATAGGTCGCGATGGCGGCCAGATCCGACCGGCTCGCCACGCCTATCGCCTTCATCACCGGCAGGCCATAGCGCGCGCGGATCTCGGCCACGCGGCCGGGCGTCTCGCGACCATGCATTTGCAACATATCCAGAGGGACGGTTTCCGCCAGCCGGTCCAGCAGGGCGTCATCCGCATCGACCGTCAGCGCGACCTTCGCCACGCCCGCGGGCACCCGCAGCGCGAGCGTACGCGCCTCCCGCGGCGACACGTGCCGCGGCGAACGGTCGAAAAAGACGAAGCCGACATAGGCCGCCCCCGCCCCGCAGGCGGCATCGATGTCGGCCTCCCGGGTCAGACCACAGATTTTCGTGCGGACAGGCTGGTGCATCCCCGCCCTTTAACGCGCGTGCTCGGCGTCCTCAAGCAGGGCGAGCACATCGTCTTCGCCTTCCGCCTTGGTGCGGCGGGCCTGAAGCCTGCGCTCGAGATGGACAACCTCTTTCTGCCGGTGCCGGGCCACGGCGCGGTGCTTGTGCTCGCGCAGCCATTCCCAAATGAAACCGATGATCAGCCCCACCACCACGCCGCCCAGGATCACCAGGAACAACGGCAGGTTCACGGAGGCGTTCAGACCGAACAGATCGGCGAATTCAGCGGGCAGAAGCCGCAGCGTCACCATGTCCCGGTTCGCCAGCGCCACGACAAGAAGCGCGATGCCGATGGCGGCCAGGATGACGATCTTGATTAATCTCATTGTTCTTTTTCAGCTTTCTCTGCCATTCAGCCTGTCGCGCAAAAGCTTGCCCGTCTTGAAAAACGGCACGCATTTCTCTTCGACCTCAACGCTTTCGCCGGTGCGCGGGTTCCGACCGATGCGCGCGTCCCGCTTCTTGACCGAAAAGGCGCCGAAACCGCGCAATTCGACGCGATCCCCCTGCGCCATCGCATTGATGATCTCCTCGAACAGAGTGTTTACAATGCGTTCCACGTCGCGCTGGTAGAGATGTGGATTCTCATCCGCTATTTTCTGGATAAGCTCCGAACGGATCATGGCATCCTCCAGGCTGGCCTTCGATCATGTGACAGGTTTTTCACCTATCTCCTAGGACTGTAGGGCAAAATCCGCAAATTTGAAATTCAAAACGAACCGCTTTTTCACGCAATTGCGGCAGGTTCCGGCCAAGCCGGTCGCGCTCCGGCGCAATCTGTCGCCCATCGCGCAGGGCACGCGGGCCGCGGCGGCCGGAACGACGGTCCGATTCGCAGAATGAAAAACGGCCCCGCAATGCAGCGGGGCCGTCTTCGGATCGTGACGGAAGCAAGCCCTGGGCTTACTCGTTGTTGCCTTTCAGCGCGGCGCCCAGGATGTCGCCCAGCGATGCGCCCGCGTCAGAGGAGCCATACTGCTGCACGGCCTCTTTCTCTTCGGCGATCTCGCGCGCCTTGATCGACAGACCCAGACGACGGGTCTTGGCGTCGACATTGGTGACGCGCACGTCGATCTTGTCGCCCACGCCGAAACGCTCGGGGCGCTGTTCGGCACGGTCGCGCGACAGGTCGGAGCGGCGGATGAAGGATTTCGCGCCTTCATATTCCACTTCGACTCCGCCATCTTCGATCGCGGTGACTTCGACCGTGATGATCGAGCCGCGCTTCACGCCCTCGACCGCCCCGGTGAAGCTGTTGTCCAGCGCCTTGACCGACAGCGAAATACGCTCCTTCTCGACATCGACCTCGGTGACGACGGCCTTGACCACGTCGCCCTTGCGATAGTCGCCGATCACGTCCTCGCCGCGACCTTCCCAGGTCAGGTCGCTGAGGTGCACCATACCGTCGATGTCGTTGTCCAGACCGATGAACAGACCGAATTCGGTGATGTTCTTGACCTCGCCCTCGACCTCGGTGCCGACGGGGTGCGTCTCCGCGAAGACTTCCCACGGGTTGCGCATGGTCTGCTTGAGACCCAGCGACACGCGGCGCTTGGCGGTGTCAATCTCCAGCACCATGACTTCGACCTCTTGCGAGGTGGAAACGATCTTGCCGGGGTGCACGTTCTTCTTGGTCCAGGACATCTCGCTGACGTGGACCAGGCCTTCGACGCCCGGCTCCAGCTCGACGAACGCGCCGTAGTCGGTGATGTTGGTCACGCGGCCGGTGTGCACGGAACCCAGCGGGAACTTCGCCTCGACGGCGTTCCACGGATCGTCCTGAAGCTGCTTCATGCCCAGGCTGATGCGGTGGGTTTCCTTGTTGATCTTGATGACCTGAACCTTGACGGTTTCGCCGATCGACAGGATCTCGTTGGGATGGTTGACGCGGCGCCAGGCCATGTCGGTGACGTGCAGCAGGCCGTCAACACCGCCCAGGTCGACGAAGGCGCCGTATTCGGTGATGTTCTTGACGACACCGTCGACGGCGTCACCCTCGGTCAGCTTGGCGATGACCTCGGCGCGCTGTTCGGCACGGCTTTCTTCCAGGATGGCGCGGCGCGACACGACGATGTTGCCGCGGCGGCGATCCATTTTCAGGATCTGGAACGGCTGCTTCAGACCCATCAGCGGGCCGGCATCGCGCACGGGGCGCACATCGACCTGAGAGCCGGGCAGGAACGCGACCGCGCCGCCCAGATCGACGGTGAAGCCACCCTTGACGCGGCCGAAGATCGCGCCTTCGACGCGGGCATCGTCGGCGTAGGCCTTCTCCAGCTTGTCCCAGGCTTCCTCGCGGCGGGCCTTGTCGCGGCTGATCGACGCTTCGCCGCGGGCGTTCTCGACGCGGTCGAGGAACACCTCGACCTCATCGCCGACTTCGAGCTCGGGCGCCTCGCCGGGGTTTGCGAATTCTTTGAGATCGACGCGGCCTTCCATCTTGTAGCCGACGTCGATGATGGCCTGGCCCGCCTCGATGGCGATGAC
>NZ_JBRBUA010000078.1:0-4220 GCF_052826345.1 Brevirhabdus sp.
CCCTTCATCTCGACTTCGGGTTGCGCCTCGGTCAGTTTTTCATTGACTTTCGCGTTCAGCTCATCGGCGGTGACGGTGATGGTATAGCCCCGCTTCAGGCCTTCGTTCAGGGTCTCGGTGACCTGCATGCTTTTCCCCATGGTCGGCGCACGCGGCTACGGCCCGCGCGCGGCTGGATTTCAAAATCAGTCGATCTTCTATTGGCGGTGGGGCGACCATGCAAGGCGAAATGCCGTCCGCGCGCCTGTGGCCCACGGAGAGGATCGGATTGGTGCGGGTGAAGGGACTTGAACCCCCACGCCTCGCGGCGCCAGAACCTAAATCTGGTGCGTCTACCAGTTCCGCCACACCCGCACGCATCCGCCGCGCCTTGAAACCATGGCGCCAAAGGCCGGACCTTCGCTGTCTAGCAAAGCCGCCCACGCGGTGCGAGCGGAAAATGCCACCGGCCAGAGCGCGCGATAAAAGGCTTCGGATCAACAAGATGGCGAATTGTTGCTGCGATGTATGGCGCCATTAACGTATTAGCAACGCGCCACCGGCTAGGCTTTTCCCGACACCGCCAGAACGGGCGTGTCGGATAGGATCGGGACGACAACAGTGGCAGGCAGATCGCGCAGACCCATGCCCAATGACACCTGCCGCCGCGGGGGCAAATCCCGTCGCGGCGCGGCCACGCCCCCCGGCGCATTCGTCACCGCAGCCGCGGCAGACGCGCGCCCCGGCCGGCGGCCCGACCCGGCGCCGGGGTCCGGCACCCTGTCCGGCCTTCTCCTCGGCACCCATGTCTACACGTCCGACGGCGTGCTGCCGGTCGAATTCCTGATGCCGGGCGACCGCCTCATCACCCGCGACGCGGGGGCGCGCGAACTTCGCTCGATACGATACCGACACATCCCCCTGGCCCCGGTTCAGGTGGATCGCGGGGCCCTCGGGTGCAACAGCCCCGGCGCGCCGCTGCTGCTGCTACCGACCCAGCCCGTCCTGCTGCGCGGCGCGAGGGCACAGGCGCTGAGCGGCAGATCCTGCATCCCCCTGCCCGCCGCAGCGTTCATCGACGGCCGACAGATCCGGCAGGCGCCCCAAACCGACGACCATATTCTGTTCCGGCTCGATCTGGGCGGCGGCCATATCCTCTATGCCGACGGGGTCGAGGTGCTATGCGCCCCGCTGGCACCCAGCAGGCTTCACGACCCCGCGCAGCCGCGCGAACCTGCCTGACAGCGTATCGCGACGTCCGCGCAGCCGGGCCCCTGCGGCTTCTTCCCGGTTCAAATACTCATTTCCTGCACGGTGCCCGCCGCTCCTGCGCGGTGCCCGCCGCTCCTGCACGGGCCCGCCGCGGCGCCGACACGAACAGGCGCGCTCAGCCGCACAGCCCGCGCAGGACCTTCGGGATCTCCTCCGGCAGATCCTCCGCGATCAAACCGGGGCCGAAGGATAGCGCGGCATCCACATGCAGCCGGCTTGCCGCCTGCGCCGCGGCAAAGCCGGTCATGCCGCGCGCCAGCAACCCCGCGATCATTCCCGCCAGCACATCGCCCGTCCCCGCGGTCGCGAGCCAGGGCGCGGCCCGCGCGCGCACCGCCGCGTTCAGCGCGCATCGGCCATCCGGGGCTGCGATCACCGTGTCGGGGCCTTTCAGCAGGATCGTGGCGCCCGATCGCGCCGCGGCGCGCCGGACGGCCTCCGGCTTGGACAGGGGCGCGTGTGTTTCCACCGCCTGCATCGCCTGCGCCAGATCGGGGAAAAGCCGGGCGAATTCGCCTTGATGCGGGGTCAGAACCACCTCTTCGCCCAGGCGCTCGAACAGCGCTTCGGGGCAATCGGCAAAGGCGCTTATCGCGCTGGCGTCCAGCACCGCGGGGCGCCCTTCGGCCAGCGCGGCGCGAACCAGCGCACGCGTGTCGCCGTCCACCGGCAACCCCGGACCCAGGCAGAGGGCACTCAAGCGCGGATCGTCGCGCAGCATCTCCGTCAGCTGCGCGGCGCCTTCGCAGGCCACCAGCATGACCGAGGTCAGCTGCGCCGCGTTTTCGGCCAGCGCATCGCGCGGGGCGGCCAGCGTCACCAGCCCAGCGCCCATCCGCAATCCGGCGCGCGCCGCCAGCCGCGCCGCCCCCCCGCGCGCGGCCCCGCCGGACAAGACCAGCAAATGCCCGCTGTCGTATTTATGCCCCCACGCCTTGCCCAGCCCCCGCGGCATCGGCGCCAGCGTCACCGGCGCGCCCAGGCAGACCGCATCGGAGGGCGCCCCCGACAGGCCGATGTCGCAGACCTCCAGCGCCGCCGCGTGGCACGCGCCGCCCTTCCCCTCGGGGCCAAGCAGATAATGCCCCAGCTTCGCCCGGTGGAACGCAACGCAGAGCGTGGCATCC
The DNA here is from genome assembly GCF_052826345.1 of Brevirhabdus sp. NCBI lineage: Bacteria > Pseudomonadati > Pseudomonadota > Alphaproteobacteria > Rhodobacterales > Paracoccaceae > Brevirhabdus > Brevirhabdus sp. The sequence goes on from NZ_JBRBUA010000078.1 coordinate 2,379, forward strand.
ACCGCACCCCCCGGCACATGGCCGCTGTCACTGTTCACCCCGGACGGCAGATCCACCGACACGCTCGCCCGCAGGGCACGATCCCTGTGCCGCCAGTCCGACGAATACCGCACGAAAGGCGCCATGGCCGCGGGCAGCGGGCGCGACAGGCCGGTGCCGAAGCCCGCATCGACGAACAGCGCCGCCCCCGTGGCACGCAGATCCTTGGCCGTTTGCGCCGTCGCGGCGGCGCGGACCGCCCCGCCCGCATCGCGCCACGCCCTCTGAGCGGCACCCGCCGCACCGCGCAGCGCTTGTTCTGCCCCCAGCAGATAGAGATCCACCGCCCAGCCGCGCGCGTGCAGCAGGCGCGCCACCACGAAACCGTCGCCGCCGTTGTTGCCGGGACCGCAAAGCACCACGGCGCGGGCCGACGCCTCGCGCCAATCGGGCCAGCGCCGCAGGATGGCCTCGAGCACGCGCGCGCCGGCGCGATCCATCAGCGTCGCGGCACTGACCTCGCCGCGCGCGATGGCCGCCTGCTCGACTGCCCGCATCTGCGCCGCGCTCAGCACCTCCTGCATGTCCCGCTCCCCAGCTCATCAAGCTGCGCAAAATTTAGGCATGTTGCGCATAATTTGGGCACGATCGCTCGAATCGCGGGGCCGTGCCCCCCTCGCAAACCCTAGTCAATTGTCGCGGCCGCGCGAAAGTGGTCAGACACCTGCGAAGACCCAAGCGAAGGAGTCGCGCCAATGAAGAAAATCGAAGCCATCATCAAGCCGTTCAAACTGGATGAGGTCAAAGAAGCGCTTCAGGATGTCGGCGTTCAGGGCCTCAGCGTGGTCGAGGTCAAGGGGTTCGGCCGCCAGAAGGGCCATACCGAACTGTACCGCGGCGCTGAATATGTCGTCGACTTCCTGCCCAAGGTGAAGATCGAGGTGGTGCTGAGCGACGATCAGGTCGATGGCGCGATCCAGGCCATCGTCGAGGCCGCGAAGACCGACAAGATCGGCGACGGCAAGATCTTCGTCTCGCCGGTCGAGCAGGCCATTCGCATCCGCACCAATGAATCGGGCGAAGACGCGCTCTAGCCAACGCCATGACCCGGCGCGCCCATGACACAAGCAAACAACTGATAAAGGATGACCGTCAAAATGAGCACATCTGACGTTCTCAAGCTGATGAAGGACGAGGAGATCGAATATCTCGACGTCCGCTTCACCGACCCGCGCGGCAAGTTGCAGCACGTGACCCTAATCAAGGACGAGATCGACGAGGAGTTCTTCGAGGAGGGCTTCATGTTCGACGGCTCCTCCATCGCCGGCTGGAAGTCTATCGACCAGTCCGACATGAAGCTGATGCCCGACACCACCAGCGTCTACATCGATCCGTTTTACGCCGAGCGCACGCTGTGCATCCACTGCACCGTCGCGGAACCCGACACCGGCGAGGCCTATGACCGCGACCCGCGCGGCACCGCCGAAAAGGCCGAGGCCTACCTGGTGTCCTCGGGCATCGGCGACACCGCCTTCTTCGGCCCGGAGGCCGAGTTCTTCCTGTTCGACGACGTGCGCTACTCCACCTCGATCAACAAGGTGTCCTATGAGGTCGACGCGGTCGATGCCTCCTGGAACACCGACGCTGAGTACGAAATGGGCAACTCGGGCCACCGCCCGGGGCTCAAGGGCGGCTACTTCCCGGTGAACCCGACCGACTCGGCGCAGGATCTGCGTTCCGAGATGCTGTCGACGATGAAGCGGATGGGCATGAAGGTGGACAAGCACCACCACGAAGTCGCGTCCTGCCAGCATGAACTCGGCATGATCTTCGGCACGTTGACCGAACAGGCCGACAACATCC
>NZ_JBRBUA010000079.1:0-29777 GCF_052826345.1 Brevirhabdus sp.
ACCGAGGTCGATCCGATCTGCGCGCTGCAGGCCGCGATGGACGGGTTCGAGGTTGTCACGCTTGAAGACGTGGCGGCCAGCGCCGACATCTTCATCACCACCACCGGCAACCGCGACGTGATCCGGCTGGAGCACATGCGCGAGATGAAGGATATGGCCATCGTCGGCAACATCGGCCATTTCGACAACGAAATTCAGGTCGCAAGCCTCAAGAACCACAAATGGACCAAGATCAAGGATCAGGTGGACATGATCGAAATGCCCTCGGGCAGCCGCATCATCCTGCTTTCCGAGGGCCGCCTGCTGAACCTGGGCAACGCCACCGGCCACCCGTCCTTCGTCATGTCCGCGTCCTTCACCAACCAGGTGCTGGCGCAGATCGAATTGTGGACCAAGGGCGACCAGTACGACAACAACGTCTATATCCTGCCCAAGCACCTGGATGAAAAGGTCGCGCGGCTGCATCTGGACCGGATCGGCGTCAAGCTGACCAAGCTCGACAAGGCGCAGGCGGATTACATCGGCGTGACCGTGGAAGGCCCCTACAAGGCGGAACACTACCGCTATTGAGGCGGCGCTTTTGACCGGCGCCCGCGCCGGATTCGACCATGACAAGAAACGCCCGGCATCGCGTCCGGGCGTTTTTTCTTTGGCCCCGCCTTTCCCGCCATTACGCTTTGCCGAGCACGGCCGCGCCGCCACGGATCGCAGCGGGGCCGGTTCAACAGCAGGAAGGTCAAGACATGGGAAAACGCGAAGAGCTGATTGGGCGCTACGCCGACGATCTGGAAAACAAATGCGGGATGACGCCCGACATGGACCTGCTGCGCAAGGTCACGATCGGCTGCGGCCCGTCGATCTACAATGCCGACAGCTCCACCATCGCCGCCTCCCAACCCGGAGAGCTGGAGACCGTCAAGAACAACTTCCTCATCAAGAAACTCGGTCTGAGCGACGGGCCTTCCCTGATGGATGGCCTGAACAAGGCGATCGAGACCTACGGCCAGTCGGAGCGCAACAAATACCGCCCGGTGGTCTACTACATGCTGACCAAACATTTCGGCAAGGAAAGCGTCTACGGCTGAGCCCTGTCGCACGTGAAACACCGGGGCGGCCCAACAGGGCGGGGTGTCAGTCTGGCAGGCCGCCCAGCTTTCGGATCACATGCCACTCGGCGGGGGTGACGGGCTGCACCGACAGGCGCGAATTGCGCACCAGCACCATGTCCGACAGCGCTGCCGTGTCCTTGCAGGTCTGAAGCGTCACCGGACGCGGCAGCGACGCCACCGCGCGGATGTCCACGCATTCCCAGCGCGGATCGTCCGCGGTGCTGTCGGGGTGGATCGTGGCGCTGACCTCGACGATGCCGACGATCGCCTTCTCGGACTGCGAATGATAAAAGAAGCCCAGATCGCCAAGGGCCATTTGCCGCATCATGTTGCGCGCCTGATAATTGCGCACCCCGTCCCATTCCTCGCCGTCCCGCCCCTTTGCGAGCTGATCCTGCCAGGACCAGGTCGAAGGTTCGGATTTGAACAGCCAATAGGCCATCAGCCCACGACCTTGTTCCAGCCATGCATCTCGACGGAGGCGAACAGCCCCGCCCGCGCATAGGGGTCGCGGTCGGCCCAGTCCCGGGCTTGTTCGCGGTTTTCGACGTCCAGCACCAGCAGCGATCCGATCATCGCGCCGTCGTCGTCCAGCAGCGGACCCGCCAGCGCGACCGTCACGCCGCCGGTTTCCAGATGGTCAAGATGAGCCTTGCGATTGGCCTTGCGGATCTCGAGCGAGCCCGGTTTGTCCTTGGCGATCAGGGCCACAAGCATGTCATTCTTCCTTCAATGGGCGCGCGAGCAGATGCTCCGCGGCCTGTTTCAAATCCATTCCGCCGCTCAGCACGGTGTCGACGAGCGTGGTGATCGGCAGATCCAGCCCCTCGCGCTGCGCCAGGCGCGACACGGCGCGCGCCGTCGCCCTGCCTTCGACGGTGCGCTGCGTCTCGAGCGGCTCGCCCCGGCCCAGCTGAACGCCGAAGGAAAAGTTGCGCGACAGGGCCGAGGTGCAGGTCAGCACCAGATCGCCGAATCCCGACAGCCCTGCCAGTGTTTCGGGCTGCGCGCCGCGCCATAGCGCGAAGCGCTGCATTTCCGCGAACCCGCGCGTCATCAATGCAGCGCGGGCGCTTTCGCCCATGCCGGCCCCGATGGCCATGCCGCAGGCGATGGCCATGACGTTTTTCAACGCGCCGCCCATTTCCGCGCCGGCCATGTCGGTCGTCCGATACAGCCGCAGAACCGGCGTCGACAGCGCCTGTTGCAGCGCCGCCCCCTGCGCCGCGTCCGCGCAGGCCAGCGTCAGGGCTGTGGGCAGGCCGCGCGCGATGTCGGCGGCAAAGCTCGGGCCGGTCAGCAGCGCGACGACCGCCTCGGGGCAGGCGGCACGGATCACGCCGCTGGGGCCGAGCCCGCTGTTCAGGTCGACACCCTTGCAGCACGCCACCAGCCGACGCGCGGACAATTGCGCACCATGCGTCTCGAGAAATGGTGCGACGGTCTGCGCGGGAAGCGACACCAGCAGGATATCCGCCGTTAGGTCCGACAACCTGTGGCTCGCCGTCAGGCCGGACGGCAGCGCCACGCCCGGCAGACGCTTCGCGTTGACACCGTCGGCCTGCATCGCGGCGATCTGCGCGCGGTCGCGCGCCCAGATCGTCACACGGACCCCGGCATTGGCCAGCGCGATGCCCAATGCGGTGCCGAATGCGCCGGCACCCAGGATGTCGACGGAACGCGTGGCGGTCTTCATGCTTTCGCTCCCTTCTTGCCCGATCCCAGAAGGGCGGGGCGGATCTGATCGAGCGGCCAGCGTGGCCGCGGGGTCAAATCGGAAGGCGCCACCGCGCCCGCGCCGATCTTCTCGATCCCGGCCCAGGCGATCATGGCCGCGTTGTCGGTGCAATACTCCAGCGCGGGTGCGACAAAGGTGCGGGATCTCGCGGCGGCAAGCCGTTTCAGCCCGCCGCGCAGCGTACCGTTCGCCGCGACGCCGCCCGCGACCGCCAGCGCGGGCGCCGCGCCGGTGATCGCCTCAGCCAGATCCAGCGCACGGGCGGTCTTTTCGACCAGCACATCGTGTACCGCCATCTGGAAGGATGCGCACAGATCGGCGCGCGCCTGCAGGGGCAGGCCGCCGCCGTTTTCCGCCACAACCTGATCGCGGGCGCGCATCAGGGCCGTTTTCAGCCCCGAAAAGGACAGGTCGCAACCCGGCCGGTCCAGCAGCGGGCGGGGCAGGGGGAACCGCTCCGGCCGACCTGCGCGGGCCTCCGCCTCGACCGCGGGGCCGCCGGGCTGCGGCAGGCCGAGGATGCGCGCGGTCTTGTCGAACGCCTCGCCCGGGGCATCGTCGATGGTGCCGCCCAGCCGACGGAACTGCGTCGCGCCCTCGATCAGCAGGAACTGGCAGTGCCCCCCGGAGACCAGCAGCAACAGATAGGGATAGTCCAGAGCGTCGGTCATGCGCGGGGTCAGCGCGTGACCGGCCAGGTGGTTCACCCCCACAAGCGGCAGGCCGCTGCCCGCCGCCAGACCGCGCGCGCACATCACGCCCGACATCACGCCACCGATCAGGCCGGGGCCGGATGTAACGGCGATGGCATCCATCTGCGGCAGCGCAAGCCCGGCCCGCGCCAGCGCCTCCTCGACGCAAAGGTCGAGCTTTTCGGCATGGGCACGGGCGGCGAGTTCGGGCACGACGCCGCCGAATGGCGCATGCAGCGCGGCCTGCCCGTGCACGACCGAGGCCAACACCCGGGCGCCGCCATCCGCGCCGCGCCGGACCACCGCGGCGGCGGTGTCGTCGCAACTGCTTTCCAGCCCCAGAACGGTCATTACCGATGCCACCGGGATCTCCACCCCATTGCCCTGACTTGAGGCGGCAGGTAACACCAAGCTATCGGCACACACAATCCCGGCGGTTTCTTGGAAAACACCCCTCCTGTCCTTCTGATGACCCGGCCTTTGGGGCAGTCGCGCGGCTTTGCCAGATCGCTGCGCCGCACGTCCAGAGGGGGTTTCACCGCCGTCATCTCGCCGCTGTTGCGCATCGTGCACGTCCGGCCGAAGCAGATCCCCTTGTCTGAGACGCTTATTTTCACCTCGGCCAACGGGGTCGCGGCCTTCGCGTCGCTCGAACCCGCGCGCGACCGGGTGGCCTATTGCGTGGGCGACCGCAGCGCCGAAGCCGCCGCCGCCGCCGGGTTTCGGGCCGTCGCGGCGGAAGGGAGTGCGAATTCGCTCGTCCGCATGGTGATCGACCGCGCCCCGGTCGGCCCGCTGCTGCATGTCACCGGCCGCCACACCCGCGGCCGGGTCGCCGAAAGATTGCAAGAGGCCGGGCTGAAGGCCGTGGCACTTGCCGTCTACGACCAAAAGCCCCGCCGCTTGAGCGCCGAGGCGCTCGCCGCCCTGCATGGCTCTGCGCCCTGCGTGGCCCCGCTGTTTTCCCCCCGCAGCGCGGAACTTTTCCTGGCCCAGCTGCACGAACATGTGCCGGAAACCGGCCGCCTCAGGCTGGTCTGCATGAGCGACGCGGTGGCCCAGATCGTCGCAGGGGGGAACTTTGACGCGGTCGAAATCATTGCACGTCCGGATGCGCCAGCTATGTTGAAGTCTGTCCGGTCCATGCTGGGCCTCGATCCGGCCGATTGATTACTGTCCGGCACCAAGATGCAGAGCGAAGGAAATATTTGTGGCCCGGTCTAAGAATTCCCGTAGCAAGCCCAGCGGTTCAAAGGCGACAGACGTAAATTCAGACATGGCCGGCGATCAGCCCGTCACCCGTGAGGAAGAGCCCCTGTCCCCGGATGACCGGGTTCCCCAGGGCGCGGAGGCCGACGCCCGCACCGAAGGCCCCGAGGCCGGGGAAAAGCCGGCCGACCCCGCGGCAGAGCCCGACCCCGCGGCAGAGCCCGATGGCGCGGATCAGCCCCCGGTTTCGCGCGACGCGGCCACCGGCGATCCCGCCTCGCCCTTCGTCGACATCCCCCCGAAGGAAGAGACCGCCGACAGCGCCCCGGTGGACGGGGCGTCCGGCGGCGACACGCCGTCCGAGCTGGACACCCCCGGCGCCGATCCGCGCCCCGAGGACGACGCACCGGCCGGCACGGGGACGGATGGCGCTGCGGAAACGACCGCCGCCGATGCTGCGCTGGCCGCTGAAACGGTCGAGTTCTCGCATGATGCGGGCGATTCCGAACCCGCCGGATCGCCCCCCGAAGTTTCAAACGCCGAGCCTTCGACGCCGTCCGCCGCGGCACCGCCGAGCCACACGGTCGAGCGGCGCGGCGGGGTCGTGCCGATGATGCTGGGCGGACTGGTCGCGGGCGGCATCGGTTTCGCCGCCGCCTACATGATTCCCCCCGACACCACGCGGACCGACAGCCTGGCCGCCGCGCTGAGGGAAACGCAATCGCGGGAAAGCCAGCTTTCGGACCGGCTGTCCGAGCTGTCCGGGCAGCTTGCGGCCTTGACCAGCCAGACCGAACAGGCAAGCAGCACCTCCGATCAGAGCCTTGCGGCGGTCGACGATCAGCTTTCGGCGCTGGGCCAGCGCATCCAGAAGATCGAGCAGCGCCCGATTGCCGACGCGGGCGCCGAGGTGCAGGCGGCGATGGAAAGCTACCGCGCCGATGTCACCGCCGCGCGCGGCGCGCTCGACCGGCAGGCACAGCAGATCGCGGCGCTGCGAAATGACCTCGACACGCTTTCCGCCAGCCTCGACCAGCGGTTGGCGCAGGCCGATGCCCTGTCGAAGGATGCGGAATCCGCGAAGCAGGCCACCCGGGTTCAGGCCGCGATGAACGCGCTGCAATCCGCACTGGATACCGGCCAGCCCTACACGCCGGAACTTGAATCCGCGCAGGCGCTGGTACAGACCCCGGTGCCTGACGCGTTGCAGGCGAATGCCGCCGACGGGGTCGCGACACTGGCCGCGCTGCAGTCAAGTTTTGCGCCCGCGGCACGTCAGGCGTTGCAGGACGCCGTCAAGGCGGAGGCGGGCAGCGCGCCGATGGATCGGCTCAAGGCCTTCATCAAGACGCAGACCGGCGTGCGTTCGCTGACCGCGCGCGAAGGGTCGGGCGCCGATGCAGTCTTGTCGCGCGCCGAGGCCGCGCTGCGCGACGGCAACCTCGAGGCCGCCCTGGCGGAGCTTCAGGGATTGCCGGACGCCGGACGTATGCGCATGGCCGACTGGATTGCCCGGGCGCAGGCCCGGCAGGCGGCGCTTGCCGCTTTCGACGAATTTGCCGCCGGCACGACTTCAAACTAAGGACGCCCTGATGCTCTGGTCCCTGATCAAAATTATTCTGTTCGTCGCCGCGCTGGCCGCCCTGACGCTTGGCGCGGGGTATCTGCTGGAAACCTCCGGCGGGATCCGAATCGCGGTGGCCAACACCGAGCTCAACCTGGGGCCGTTGCAATCCATCGTCGCCGTGCTGGTTCTGATGGTGATCTTGTGGCTGGTGTTCAAGCTGGCCGGCCTGCTGGTGGCGTTCCTGCGCTTTCTCAACGGCGACGAGACCGCGATCACCCGGTATTTCATCCGCAACCGCGAACGCAAGGGATTCAACGCGCTGGCCGAGGGGCTGATGGCGCTGGCGGCCGGTGAGGGGCGCGTGGCGATGTCCAAGGCGGCCAAGGCCGACCGCTATCTCAACCGTCCCGACCTGACCAACCTCATCACGGCCCAGGCGGCGGAAATGACCGGCGACACGCGCAAGGCGCAAGAGGTTTACAAGAAGCTTCTGCACGACGAATCCACGCGGTTCGTGGGCGTGCGCGGCCTGATGAAGCAAAAGCTGGCCGAAGGCGACACAGACACCGCCATGAAGCTGGCCGAAAAGGCCTTTGCGCTGAAACCCCGGCATGAGGAAACACAAGACACGCTGCTGTTGCTTCAGGCCGATCGTGGCGAATGGGCCAAGGCGCGCGAGACATTGAACGCGAAGCTCAAACACGGATCGCTGCCGCGCGACGTGCACCGGCGCCGCGACGCGGTTCTCGCCCTGTCGCAGGCGCGTGATCTGCGCGCCCAGGACCGCATGGCGGAGGCCGATCAGGCAGCGATTGAGGCCGACCGCCTCTCGCCCGAGCTGATTCCCGCCGCCGTGATGGCCGCTCAGGCGCACATCCGTCAGGGCAAGCCCAAATACGCCGCGCGCGTGATAAAGACCGCCTGGGAACGGCAGCCGCATCCCGATCTGGCCGCCGCCTTTGCCGAAATCGCACCCGATGAGACGCCCGATGCCCGGCTGAAGCGCTTCGGCACGCTGACGAGGATCAATTCGGGCGATCCCGAAAATCGCATGTTGCAGGCGGAGCTCAACATCGCGGCCGAGGATTTCCCGGCAGCCCGGAGGGCGCTCGGGGATCTGGCAACCAGCGATCCGACCGCGCGCTCCCTGACCATCATGGCCGCGATCGAGCGCGGCGAGGGGGCTGACGATTCGGTCGTGCGCGGCTGGCTGACCAAGGCGCTGACTGCGCCGCGCGGTCCGCAGTGGGTCTGCGAAAACTGCCACAGCGTGCACACACGCTGGGCGCCCGTCTGCGAGAATTGCAGCAGCTTCGACACGCTCAGCTGGAAACGCCCCGCACATAGCGAAATCGCGATGCCGGGCTCCACCGAGATGCTGCCTTTGATCGTGGGCAGCATGGGAAACCGCGCCGATATCGTCGCGATGCCGACAGGCGTGGCGCCCGCCCCTTCGGACGGCGACGGAAGGCAAGGCCAACCCGCGCCGGAAGACGCCGAAATCCTGGCGCCGACAGACGGCCCGGCCGACGGTTTGACGGGCGAAGTCGTGATTGCGGACGCTGCCGGGGATGACAGCCGGAAATCACGGTGAGGCGCGGTGCGAAGGCCGCTTGTAATGGACGGAAACCGCTGCTAATCACCCCCGCAAGCCCCAATAGCTCAGTTGGTAGAGCAACTGTTTCGTAAATAGTAGGTCGGCGGTTCGAGTCCGTCTTGGGGCACCATTTCCAGATACCGCGAAAAAATCCACCTTGCCGGGCGGGAAGGTTTTGGAACTAGTTTCCGCTGCCTTCTGTTTTGTCCGGAGGGGACATTTCCCCCTTTGAAATGCGGAGCGGATCATGTGGGATTTTCTTTATTTTCTGGCTGAACCCTGGTTCGGCGTGTCTTGGTTCGGGTTCGGTATCCTGGCGGCGGCCTGGGCGCTTTGGGATATGCTGAGGGTCAATACGGCCGTCAACGCACCGCTCAAGGCCGCGTGGCCCATCATCATCTTTTTCTTCTCGATCATTGGTTTGGCCCTTTACTTCATGACGTGCAGGCCCGTCGGCATCGCCGGGATGAGCGACGAGGAGAAAAAGAAAAAGCACCACGAGTACGTCAATGACATGGGCAAGAAGACGACCGGCGCGTTGATCCACTGCGTGGGTGGCGACGGCTTGGGCATTGTTACCGCGATGATCGTGCTGCGCCTGATGGATGCGTCTTTCTGGGTGGAATTCTGGGTGGAATACGCCGTGGGTTTCGCATTCGGCTGGTTCATTTTCCAGCTCTGGGCGTTTCTGTCGATGGGCGAGACGTTGGGCATCGCGCTGCTGAAGGCGTTCCGCGCCGAATTCTTCTCCATGCTTTCGGTGATGACGGGCATGGGGTTGGTGATGGCCTTCGTCACGCCCGCCGTGCTCGGAGAATCGCCCAAACCCTATACCTTCGCTTTCTGGGGGTTCGCATCCTTGGGCCTGCTGGTGGGCGCGATCCTGACCGTTCCGGTGAACTGGGCGCTCATCAAGCTGGGATGGAAACACGGCATGTCCTGACGCCCGGGCGGGACAGATCGGCGCACCCCCCGCGGGTCAAGCGATCGTGTCTTGCGTCGGCGAGGGGGTGATCCGCTAGAGTGCGGCGGCCATGGGGCGGCCGACAGGAAAGGTGGTTTTTTGTCTTGACCCTCCAGCAGGCGGAACATGCATTCCTGCACCGCAAACCGGGGTCGCACAGGACGGCAGGCCGAAACGAACGACAGCCTGTTGGCCGGGACCGGCAGGCGGGGCACTAATCGGGGACAGACATTTTGCGAAAAGAATCCGGGCGCATGAAAGCGCCCTGTGAACGGGCCGCACCGGCCGGGGCACGCCCATGGTGACGGAATTGTCGGGCATCGGCCTGCTTGCCGCGTTTCTGGCGGGGTCGATATCGTTTCTTTCGCCCTGCGTGCTGCCCCTCGTGCCGGGGTATGTCTCCTATATCGCCGGGCAGCCCGGTCTGCGCAGCACCAGCCGGGTGGGAATGCGCGCGCGGCTGAGCGCGCTCGGCCTGAGCGTCTGTTTCATGTTCGGCTTCTCGACGGTCTTCGTGGCGCTCGGCGCGGGGGCGAGCGCGCTCGGCTCGCTGCTGCTGAGCTGGCGGACGGAGCTGAACTATCTGGGCGGTGCCGTCATCATCGTCTTCGGCCTTTACATGCTGGGCGCGTTTCGCATCAAGGCGTTTGCCTCGGACACCAGGTTCAACCTGGATGTCCCCGGCGGCCGACCGATGGGCGCCTATGTGCTGGGGCTGGCGTTTGCCTTTGGCTGGACCCCCTGCATCGGTCCGATCCTCGGGGCCATCCTGACCGTCAGCGCGACCAGCCAGGGGTATTCCGACGGGGTGTGGCTTCTTGCGATCTATTCGCTGGGGCTGGGCGTGCCGTTCCTGCTGACGGCGCTGTTCACCGACGTATTGGCGGCGCGTATCCAGCGCATCGGCAAGCTTGGCCGGTGGCTCTACAAGGGCGCGGGGCTGGCGATGGTCCTGATGGGGCTGGCGGTGATGACCGGCCAGCTATCACGACTTGCTTACTGGATGCTCGAAACCTTTCCCGTGCTGTCCACCATCGGATAAAGCGCGATCCGAGATCGAGAACACCGGCCCGGGGCCGAAATGAGAAAAGGAAGATTCGCATGAATCGGATGATCGTGATTGGCGGCGTGGTTGCCGTCGTATTGGTTGGCGCGGTTTACTGGATGGCGGCGCCCGCCCCCGACAAGCCCACCGATCCCGATGTGCTGTCGCTGAACGGGATTCACACCCACGCGCAGATGGAGATCTACGTGAACGGCGTGCAAAAGGGCATTCCGGCCAACATCGGTATCAGCGACAGCGGCGCCATGGCGGGGATGCACACGCATGACCCCGACGGCACCGTGCACATCGAACTGGCCGGAAAGGTCACCCGCGACGACACGACCGTCGGCAAGTTCTTTGACGTCTGGGGCAAGAAATTCGACGCATTCGGCTCAAAGTTGCGGATGAACGTGAACGGCACGCAGAACGAGGATGGCGCTGCCTATCAGATGCAGGACGGCGACAAGATTGTGTTGAGCTATTTTCCCTGAGTGCGGAACGACTTCGGGAAATCCGCCGTCAGCGCGCCCAGGCCCTCGATCCGGGCACTGATGTCGGTGCCCGGTGGGACGTAGGGCAGGCCGTTCAGCGACCCGGTGATGACCACATCACCTTCCTTCAGGCCGCCGCAATGGGTTCCGACATACGTCACGAGCCTGCACAGGTTGTCAAAGGCGTTGCCGCCCGGCACCTCGGCCCTGCCGTTCAGGAAATCGGCGCCGCCAAAGCGCAGCCGGGCAGCGGCGCCGGTCAGATCCAGATGCTGCCAGTCGGCGAGCGGCTCGCCGACGATGAGACCGCCGTTGATCTGGTTGTCGGCCAGCGTCAGCGCGGGGGTCGCGTGACCTTCGGCCAGATTTTCGGCCAGCCGGGTTTGCACCAGCTCGATCACCGGCACCAGCGACACCGCGTCAGCCAGCGCCGCGTCATGATCGGGCGCGTCCGCGTCCGGCAGCGGCCCGGTGATCACAAAGCCGAACTCAAGCTCTATGCCCACAGGTTCCGACGCGGCGATTCGTCCGGGCGCATGCTGGATGTCGGCGCGGAAGATCGGCGCCAGGATGACGGGCTGTCCCGGTTTGCACGCGACCTTGAACCCGCCGACGGGGCCGATGGCCCGCGCGACCTGCGCCTGGACGGGATAGGCGTCCTCCAGGCTCAGCGCGGCCATGGCCGCATCGGGAACCACCTTGGCGCCGCCATTGCGCGCGGCGATCAAGGCCTCCGCCAGTCTGGTGATCGTCTCGTTTCGGGTCGGCATCGGCGGCTCCTGTCCATGTCGCGGCGCGTATCGGGATCTACCCGTTTTCGCTTCTTGTAACAATCGTGCGGAACGTGCGGGCAGATCATCGGGGCGGGCTTGTTCTGCGCAGGGCGGAGATTTACATGCTATGGGATGATGCGCATGATCCCCTTCAGGAAATCCCGCCCCACGGTCGCCGTGATCCGTTTATCCGGCGTCATTGCGCAGACCCGCAACGGGCTGAGCGACGCGGCGCTCGCGCCGGTCATCGAAAAGGCCTTTCGCAAGGGCAAGCCCGCGGCGGTGGCGCTTTCGATCAGCTCTCCCGGCGGATCGCCGGTGCAGTCGTCGCTGATCGCCGCGCGCATCCGCAGGCTCGGCCAGGATCATTCCGTGCCGGTGGTGGCCTTTGTCGAGGATGTGGCCGCGTCCGGCGGCTATTGGCTGGCCTGCGCCGCCGATGAGATCCACGCCGACGAAAGCTCGGTCGTGGGTTCGATCGGGGTGATCTCCGCCAGCTTCGGCTTCGACCAGCTGCTGGAACGGCACGGGGTCAAACGGCGCGTGCACACCTCCGGCGCCTCCAAGAGCTTCATGGACCCGTTCCTGCCCGAAAACCCCGAGGATGTCCGCCGCCTGAAGGCGTTGCAGGAGCCCATCCACCGCGCATTCATCGATTATGTAAAGGCGCGCCGCGGAACCCGGCTGACCCAGGATCAGCCCCTGTTCGGCGGAGAGATCTTCGTCGGGCGTCAGGCGCAGGAGGCAGGGCTGATCGACGGCATCGCGCATCTTGTGCCCGCGATGCGGCAGCGGTTCGGAGAGAAGGTGCGGTTCCGCCGTTACGGGCCCAAAAGGGGGCTCTTGTCGATGTTCGGGGCCCATCTTGCCGAAGGTGTGGCGCAGCAGGCGGCGGAACGTGCCGCCTACGCCCGGTTCGGGCTTTAGATGATCGTCAAGATCGTCACCCTGTTCCTGGTGGGAATTGCCGTTCTCGCGATGTTCGGCAAGTTTCGCGTGCCGGGCAGCGATGCGGCCAGGCGGCTGGCGCAGAGGCGGCCCGGCAAATGCCCGCGCTGCGGGCGCTACAAGCTGACGCGCGGCCCCTGCGATTGCCGCAAGATCCAGGGCTGAGGCATGGAAATCGCGCTCGCCCTGGCCGGTCTGGTCATCTTGCTCGTGTCCGGCGATCTGCTGGTGCGCGGTGCGGTCAACCTCGCGCTGCGTCTCGGGCTGCCCGCGCTGATCGTCAGCCTGACAGTGGTGTCCTTCGGCACCTCGGCGCCGGAGCTTTTGATTTCGGTGCAGGCCGTGCTGGATCAGGCGCCGGGAATCGCCATCGGCAACGTCGTCGGCTCGAACATCGCCAATGTGCTTTTGGTCCTGGGCATTCCGGCGCTGCTGTCGCCGCTGCACAGCAGCGGCTGCGACGTGCGCCGCAACTACCTTTACATGCTGGGCGCGACGCTGCTGTTCGCGGCGCTGGCGGTGCTGGGCCCGATCGGCTGGCCACAGGCGCTGATCCTTCTGACGGGGCTGGCGCTGTTTCTTGGAATGACCTTCCGTGCCGCGCGTCATCATCGCAGGGCGGACGCGGCGCAAGGCGCCGCTGACGAGGATGACACCGCCGAGCTGGAGGGTGCCGACCCGGCGATGCCCGGATGGCGGGTCGTGCTCTATCTGGTGCTCGGGCTGATCGGCCTGCCGCTGGGCGCCGATATCCTGGTCGAAAGCGCCGTGACGATCGCGCGCGATTTCGGCGTGTCCGAATCCGTCATCGGCCTGACGATGGTGGCGGTCGGCACCTCGATGCCCGAACTCGCGACGACGGTGATGGCCGCGCTGCGCCGGCAGGCGGACGTCGCGCTGGGCAATGTGATCGGGTCCAACATCTTCAACCTGCTGGCGATCATCGGTATAACGGGTCTTGTGGGCACCGTTCCGATCCCGCCCGAAATGCTTCGGCTGGACATCTGGGTGATGCTGGCCACCGCCTTGTTGCTGATGCCCTTTGTCTATCTGCGACAGGATATCGGGCGGCGCTGGGGCGCGGTTCTGACAGCGCTTTATGTCGGCTATGCGATGCTATTGTTGAGCTGAGGAGGACGCGATGAAAAACGCCCTGGTCACGGGCGCGGGCAAACGACTGGGCCGCGCCATGTCGTTGATGCTGGCCGAACGCGGCTACAACGTCGCCATTCACTATGCCTCCTCGGAAGAGGCGGCCGAGCAGACCGCGCAAGATGCCCGCGCGCTGGGCGTCGGCGCCGCGACGCTGCAGGCCGATCTGCTGTCCGAGGACGCGACGCAAGGCCTCGTGCAGCGTGCGGCCGAGGCCCTGGGCGGGCCGCTGAGCGTCTTGGTCAACAACGCCTCTGTGTTCGAATACGACACCATCGAAAGCGCGGACAAGACCAGTTGGGACCGCCATATCGGGTCCAACATGCGCGCGCCTTTCGTTTTGACGCAGCAGTTCGCCCGACAGGCACCGCCGCCTGCGATCGACGAGATGGGCGAGCCGGTCGCGCAGGCAGTGATCGTCAACATGCTGGATCAGCGGGTGCGCAAGCTGACGCCGGAATTCATGAGCTATACGCTGGCCAAGATGGGGCTGTGGGCGATGACCCGCACGACCGCGCAGGCGCTGGCGCCCGCCATCCGGGTCAACGCCATCGGCCCCGGCCCGACGCTGATCGGCGAACGACAGTCCGACAGACATTTCGCACGGCAGCGCCGCGCGACCGTTCTGCAACGTGGATCGAACCCGCAGGATATCGTCGCGGCGCTGGCCTTCATCCTCGACGCACCTGCCCTGACCGGCCAGCTGCTGTGCATGGACGGGGGGCAGCACCTTGGCTGGAAAACACCCGATATTCTGGGGCTGGATTGATCTGCCGCAGTCAGTTCCGTCGGGTTGCGGCTTGACTTGTCCACTTCGCCTCTGGCTGTCACATAACCGTTATGATTCCTCTAACCTTTTCAGCGCATTGGCCGAGGCGAAAAATAAACCTCTTTATTACAAGATGTTACGTTAGTGCCTAAAAATTAGGCAGATCGATGGAGCGCCTTACCAGCAAGGCTGAAGAGGTGTTAACAGAAACTTATCTTCAGGTTTATCCACAGAAGCCGTGGATTAGTTTTGTCTTGAAGCCATCTCGGGCAGCGTGCAGCCGGCCGGGTGGAATCACAGGTGCCACGAAAGGGGCAGCGTCGGCATGACGGAAACAAGCGAACCCTCGGACAGACCCACGGGCCACGCCTGTGTGCAGTCCTACCTGCGCACGCTGGACAACTCTCCGGGGGTGTACCGCATGCTCGATGCCCAGCAGCGGGTGCTATACGTCGGCAAGGCGCGGAGCCTGAAGAAACGCGTCTCCAGCTATGCCAAGCCCACGGGCCATTCCGGCCGGATCCTGCGGATGATCCGCGAGACCGCCAGCATGATGTTCCTGACCACCCGCACCGAATCCGAGGCGCTGCTGCTGGAGCAGAATCTGATCAAGCAGCTCAAGCCGCGCTACAACGTGCTGCTGCGCGACGACAAGAGCTTTCCCAACATCCTGGTGGCCAAGGATCACGCGTTTCCCCAGATCACCAAGCACCGCGGCGCCAAGCGCGACAAGGGGGCCTATTACGGGCCGTTCGCCAGCGCGGGCGCGGTCAACCGCACGCTGAACCAGTTGCAACGCGTGTTTTTGTTGCGCAACTGTTCCGACAGCACCTTCGACGCCCGCACGCGGCCATGTCTGCTCTATCAGATCAAGCGGTGTTCCGCGCCCTGCGTGGGCCATATCTCGGCAGAGGATTACGGCGCTCTGGTGACTGATGCGGAACGCTTCCTTTCGGGCAAGTCCACCGATATCCAGGCGCATCTGGCGCGCGAGATGGAGGCCGCCAGCGCCGCGATGGAGTTCGAGCGCGCCGCCGCCCTGCGCGACCGCATCCGCGCGCTGACGCAGGTGCAATCCAACCAGGGCATCAACCCCCGCAGCGTGGCCGAAGGCGACGTGATCGCCCTGCACATGGATGGCGGGCAGGCCTGCGTTCAGGTGTTCTTCATCCGCGCCAATCAGAACTGGGGCAATCACGACTACTATCCGCGCACCGGCTCCGGCGCCGAGGAGGCGGAGGTCCTGCAAGCCTTCGTCGGCCAGTTCTACGCCGACAAGGAACCGCCGCGTCAGATCCTGCTGAGCCACGATCTGGAAGACCGCGAACTGGTGGCACAGGCGCTGTGCGAAAAGGCGGGCCGCAAGGTCGAGGTGATCGTCCCGCAGCGCGGCGAAAAGGCCGAACTGGTGGCCAACGCCCTGCGCAACGCGCGCGAAAGCCTTGCGCGCAGGCAGGCGGAAACCGCCACCCAGACCCGGCTGCTTGCGGATCTGGCCAAAGCGCTGGATCTCGACGCGCCGCCTGCCCGGATCGAGGTCTACGACAATTCCCACATCCAGGGGACCGACGCGGTCGGCGCGATGATCGTCGCGGGGCCCGAGGGGTTCATGAAGAACCAGTACCGCAAATTCAACATCCGCGGCGATGCGCTGACCCCGGGCGACGATTTCGGCATGATGAAGGAAGTGCTGACCCGCAGGTTCAAACGGTTGCTCAAGGAAGACCCGGATCGCGAGAACGGCACCTGGCCGGATTTGCTACTGATCGACGGCGGCGCCGGTCAGGTCAGCGCCGTGCGTGGGATCATGACGGAAATGGGCGTGGGCGATATCGCGATGATCGGTGTCGCCAAGGGCGTGGACCGCGATGCCGGCAAGGAAGAATTCCACCGCACCGGCAAGCCGCCCTTCGCCTTGCGACACAACGACCCGGTTCTCTACTTCATCCAGCGCCTGCGCGACGAGGCGCACCGCTTTGCCATCGGCACCCACCGCGCCAAACGCGCGAAATCGAACATGAAAAACCCCCTCGACGAGGTTCCGGGCGTCGGCGCCGCGCGCAAGCGCGCCTTGCTCACCCATTTCGGCAGCGGCAAGGCCGTCAGCCGCGCGGGGCTGGCCGATCTCAAGGCGGTCGACGGGATCTCGGCCGCGATGGCGCAGACAATTTATGACTTCTTCCATGCCAGCGATTGACCGGATAGAACATTGCCATGACATGGACCCTGCCCAATATTCTGACCGTCCTGCGCCTGCTTGCCGCGCCCGGCGTCGCCGTCATGTTCCTCTATTTCGACAGGCCGCTTGCCGACTGGCTCGCGCTGATTCTCTTCGTCGGCGCGGCGATCACCGATTGGTTCGACGGCCATCTGGCACGGTCGTGGAAACAGGAAAGCAAGTTCGGCGCGATGCTGGACCCGATCGCCGATAAGGTCATGGTGGTCATCGCCCTTGTCGTCATCGTGGGAAATTCGGGCATGGTCGGCTGGCTGGTGTGGCCGGCGACCATGATCCTGTTCCGTGAGGTCTTCGTCAGCGGGCTGCGCGAATTCCTCGGTGCGCAGGCGGGCCTGCTGCGGGTCACGCGCCTTGCAAAGTGGAAAACCACCGCCCAGATGGTGTCCATCGCCGTCATCTTTCTGGGGACCGGGCTGGAACAGCTTCACCTCAACCTTTATTACGCCGCCGATCCGCGCGCCTACCAGGCCGCGCTCGACAACGGGGCGGCGGAATGGAACCCGATCTGGCTGTCGCTTCAGGGCGGCTGGTACGCGGGGCTGATGGGAATAGGCCTGCTGTGGATCGCCGCGCTGCTGACGTTGCTGACGGGCATCGACTATCTGCGCAAGGCGTTGCCCTTCCTGAGAGAGGAGCCAAAATCATGATCGACGTGATCTATTTCGCCTGGGTGCGCGAACGGATCGGAATGCCGTCCGAGCAGATCGAAACCGATGCCGCGACCGTCGCCGATCTGGTGGCGGAACTGCGGACGCGCGAAGAGCGCTACGCATTGGCCTTTTCCGACCTTTCCGCGCTGCGCGTTGCAGTCGATCAGGAGCTGCGCGATTTCGATGCCCCCATCGGCGCGGCGCGCGAAGTGGCCTTCTTTCCCCCGATGACGGGCGGCTAAGCCATGGCCGTGCGCGTTCAGGCGGAACCCTTCGATCTGGGCGAGGAAATGCGCCGCTTCGCCTCGGGCCGCAAGGATGCGGGGGCGATCGTCAGCTTCACCGGGCTGGTGCGCGATCTGCCGCAGACGCCGCTGCGCGAGATGGTGATCGAACATTACCCCGGCATGACCGAACGGGCGATCGGCGGCATGGTGGAAACCGCCACGGCCCGCTGGTCGTTGATCGACGCGCTGGTCATCCACCGCCACGGGGCCCTGGCACCGGGCGAGGCGATCATGATGGTCGCCACCGCCGCGCCGCATCGCGTCGACGCCTTCGAGGCGGCCGAATTCCTGATGGATTACCTCAAGTCCCGCGCGCCCTTCTGGAAGAAGGAGGTGACCGACAGCGGCGCGGATTGGGTCGCCAGCAAGGCCGAAGACGAAGACGCCCTATCGCGCTGGGATTGATCGCTAATCCGCGCCCTTCTTCCCGGCGCAAATACTCCCGCCGGAGGCACGCCGCCCTAAACGCCGAAGCCGCCATAGGGCAGGTAGCGCACCAGATCGCCGGGGCGCACATGTCGCGCGCCGTCGGCCAGTTCCACCAGCCCCTCGGCCCAGCTCAGCCCCGAGATCCGTCCCGATCCTTCCGAGGCGAAGACCTCCGCGCGGCCGTCGGCCGACAGCCTTGCGCGCAGATATTCCCGCCGACCCGGTTTCTTGCGCTTCTCGAAGGCGGCGGGCACGTCGAACGCCTGCGGCGTACACCAGCCCGCCCCAGCCAGCGTGGACAGGGCCGGGCGCGCGAAGATCAGGCTGCACACGAAAGCCGCGACCGGATTGCCCGGCAGCCCGAAGACCGGCACCCCCTTCCACAGTCCCAGCGCCAGCGGCCGACCCGGTTTGACCGCGATGCGCCAGCTGTGCAGCACCCCCGCGTCCTTCAATATCGCGGAGACATGATCCTCGTCCCCCGCGGACGCCCCGCCCGAGGTCAGTATCGCATCCGCCTGCTCCGAGGCCTCGTCCAGCGTGCGGCCCAGCCCGACCCGGTCATCCGCGCAATGTCCCAGATCCACCGGCTCATGATCCCAGCGTGCCATCAGCGACAGCAGCATGGGGCGGTTCGCGTCGAAAATCTGATCGGGCCGCGCGGCCTGTCCCGCAGGCACGACTTCGTCGCCGGTGGACAGCACGCCCACCCGCAGCCTGCGCCGCACCCTCAGCGTCGACAGGCCAAGCGCGGCCAGCAGGGCCAGATCGGGCGCGCTCAGGCGGCGGCCCGCGGCAAGCGCGACCGCTCCCGCCGCCACGTCCTCGCCCGCCTTGCGCGTGTTGGCGCCGCGCCTGAGCGGCCCGCGAAAGGCGATCCGGCCGCCGTCGGTGGTGGTGTCTTCCTCCAGCACGACGGTATCCACACCCTCGGGCAGCTGCGCGCCGGTCAGGATGCGGATCGCGTGCCCCTGGGGCACGGCGCCCGCAAAGGGCGCACCGGCGGCGGATCGCCCGGCCATCAGCGGCAGGGTCTGCGGCCCGTCGTCCGCCACCGCCTCATGGGCAAAGCCATAGCCGTCGACGGCGGAATTGGGGGCGGGCGGGTTGGATCGCAGCGCCACGCAATCGGAGGCCAGGATCCGTCCCAAGCCCTGCGAAAGCGGCACATCCTCGACCGGGGCGACGACGCTCAGCCCCTCGCGCAGCCGACGAAGCGCGTCGTCCACCGGGGTCCAGCTGACGCCGGGGGGCAGCGCGAAACAATTGTCGCGCAGCGGCGGCGGGACAAGCCTGCCGGGGCCGCCCGTCACAATCCGACCTCGGCCAGGATGAAATCGGCTATCGCCACCGTGTCATCCAGCTCAAAGAGGGGGCGGTCGGTCTCCACCGGCGTGTCGGCCGCCACCGCGCGCACGGTGGGATCGTCGGTGGCGATCAGCGGATTGCCCGTCTCGGCGCGAAACGCCTCTACCTTGGGGTGGGCGTCGCGCTTGTAGCCTTCCACCAGCACCAGATCGACGGGCGACAGCCGGTCCAGCAGCGCGGCCAGCGGCGGCTCCTGCTCTTCCTTCAGCTCATGCATCAGCGCCCAGCGGTTGCCCGAGGCCAGCAGCACCTCGCGCGCGCCGGCGAGGCGGTGCCGGTGGCTGTCCTTGCCGGGGTGATCCACGTCAAAGCTGTGGTGCGCGTGTTTGACCGTCGACACGGCAAACCCGCGCCCGGTGATCTCGGTGACCAGCCGTTCCATCAGCCCGGTCTTGCCGGCATTCTTCCAGCCCACCACGCCATAGATCCTGTGTTTCATGCTATGCCCTTGCCGATCCGCTCAGCGCGCGCGCGCGATCCATGTCCTGCGGCGTGTTCACGTTGAAGAAGGGGTCGAATGGCTCCGCGTCGAACCGGGCCAGTGCGGTGCCATGCCGGTCGGTCCAGGCGACGACCTTGCGCGTGCCCTGCCCGAGCGCCTGCCGCAGATCCTCGCGCAGGGCGACCGGCCACAGCCCGAAGGTCGGATGGCGCACCATCCCGCGGTCGGGGTCCGGCGTGGCGGCGAGCGCGATGGGGCGATTTTCCAGCTCCGACGCCAGTTGCAGGCGCGGGGTCAGATCGCAGGGAAAAAACGGTGTGTCCGCCGCCGCCGTCACGATATGGCTCGCCCCGTTTCCGGCAGCCCAATCCAGCCCGGCCAGCACGCCGGCCAGCGGGCCCGCGTAGCCTTCGATGCTGTCGGCAAGCACGGGCAGCCCGAAAGAGGCAAAGCGCCCCGCGTCGCCATTGGCGTTGAGCGCCAGCGCCTCGACCTGGGGCGACAGCCGTTCGATGACGAGCTCCAGCAGGGTCCGGCCGTTCAGATCCAGAAGGCCCTTGTCGCCGCCGCCCATGCGCGTGGCCTGCCCGCCGGCGAGAATGACGCCGTAAATCATCGCGGCTCCGCTCCCTTGCGTCGGTTCTTGCGCTCATCCGGCGCGACAGTGGCGGGGTCGGCGTCGAAGATCAACCGATCCTCGCCCGACAGGCAGATGAACCGCTGCCCGCGCATCCGGCCGATCACCGTCAGCCCGACCTGTCGCGCGATATCCACCCCCCAGGCGGTGAAACCGGACCGCGATGCCAGCACCGGAATGCCCATCATCGCGCATTTTATCACCATTTCGGACGTCAGCCGCCCGGTGGTGTAGAGGATCTTGTCCGCCGCGCCGACGCCTTCGCTGCGCATCCAGCCGGCGATCTTGTCGACCGCGTTGTGGCGGCCCACGTCCTCCATATAGACCAGCGGACGGTCCTGCGTGCACAGCACCGTGCCGTGGATGGCGCCCGCTTCCAGATAGAGGCTGGGCATCGTGTTGATCTGATGGGCCAGCGCGTAAAGCCAGCTGGTGCGCACCGGCGTCGCGGGCAGTTCCAGATCCTCCAGCCCCTCCATCATGTCGCCGAAGACGGTGCCGACCGCGCAGCCCGACGTGCGGGTCTTGCGCGCCAGCTTTTCCTCGTGATCGGTTTCGACCGCGGTGCGGACCACCACTGTCTCGAGCTCTTCGTCGTAGTCGATGCCGGTGACCTGGTCGGCGGGCTTCAACATGCCCTGATTGGTCAGGAACCCCAGCGCCAGATATTGCGGATAGTCGCCGATGGTCATCGCGGTCACGATTTCGCGCCGGTTCAGGAAAATCGTCAGGGGCCGTTCCTCGACCACCTTGAGGGGCTGGGCGGCGCCGGTGTGGTCTATTCCCGACACGCTGCGCGTCAGCCGCGGGTTCTGCGGGTCGGGACCGATCAGGGGGGGTGATGTCATGAAACTTCCGGCTTTCGGTGCAGCAACAGGAGCGTTATGCCTGAGCCGAGAGTGGCCGAGAGGAAACCGAGTGTCCAGAACGACCCGCATATTTTGGCAGGGCTTCCGCGACGGCCTGCCGTTCGTCCTGGTGGTCACGCCTTTCGGCGCGCTGTTCGGCGTCGTCGCGTCCGAAGCGGGGCTGAACCTGGCGCAGGTGATGGGATTTTCCGTTCTGGTCATCGCCGGCGCCTCGCAGTTCGCGGCGCTGCATCTGATGGTCGTCGAACATGCCCCCACGCTGATCGTGATCGCCGCCGCGCTGGCGGTGAACATGCGCATGGCGATGTATTCCGCCGCCCTGACTCCGCATCTGGGCGCGGCCCCGCTGTGGCAGCGCGCGCTGGCGGCTTATTGCCTGATCGACCAAAGCTACGCCACCGCCTCGATCCGGTTCGAGAAGGACCCGGGCATGACCATCGCGCAGAAGATGAGCTACTTTTTCGGCTGCGTCACGCCGCTGTTTCCGATCTGGTATGGCGCGACCTTCGCGGGGGCTGTGCTGGGCGCGCGCATCCCCGAGGCCTGGGCGCTGGATTTCGCCGTGCCGATCACCTTTCTGGCGATGATCGCCCCGGCCCTGCGCACCCTGGCGCATGTCGCGGCCGCGACGGTTTCGGTGCTGGTCGCGCTGATCTTCGCCTTTCTTCCCTATAACCTGTGGCTGTTGCTGGCGGCGCTGCTGGCGATGATGGCCGGCGCCGAGGTCGAACGGCAGACCACGCGCCTGCGGCGCCGCACCGGAACTTCGGGGTCCCTGCCATGACCAACCCTTCCGACGCGCTTGCTCAGACCCTGCCCGACAGCGTGACGACCTGGATCGTCATCATCGCGCTGGGGCTGGGGACCTATCTGATCCGGTTTTCGTTTCTGGGGCTGATCGGCGATCGAAAGCTGCCCGATTGGGTGCTGCGCCATCTGCGCTATACGCCCGTCGCCGTGATGCCGGGGCTGGTGACGCCGCTGGTGCTCTGGCCCGCGGCGACGGGCGGGCATCTGGACCCGGCCCGCATCTCGGCCGCCTTTGTCACGGTGGCCGTCGGCGTGCTCAGCCGGAACGTGCTGCTGTCGATCTCGACCGGGGCCGCGACGCTGTATCTCGTGATGTGGCTGGGCGGCTAGGAGGCTAGGTCTGCGGCGTCAGCAGCGCCTTGTTGTCATCGGAATCATTGTCGTAGATCTTGCGCGTCTTGACGCCCGGCAGCTTGGCGAAGGCCTTCATCGTCGTCACCGGAAAGAATGTCGTGGGCAATGATTCAAACCCCGGCAGCGTGTTCAGCACCGATGTCGTGTAGCGCGAGCAGAACGCCTTGGGCGCGGCGCCCTTGGCCTGGAACCGCCGGATCGCAAGATCCGCCACTTCGCGCGTAACCGGCACCGTCTGGATGACCAGATGATAGGTCACGCGGGCGTGGTAGTCGTAGTAGATATCCACCAGCTGATCGTTCATGCCGAAAAACATGTCGTAGCGTTCCGGCGCGGCGCGGTTGAACCAGGTGCCGGCCGGGTCCCAGAGAACACGTTGCGACCCGTTGATGATCAAGCCGGTATGCCCGCCTTCGCCCGAGCGATTGTTGATCGCCGTGACCAGCGTGATCGATGGCGGCTCGTCGCTGACGTAGCGCGCGCGTGCGACCTCGGCGTCGGTGGCATAGATCGCATCCGCGCCGCAGGCGGAAAGCACCAAGGGCAGTAGCAGCGAGAAGATGAAGGCGCGCATTGCGTTATCCTTGGTATGCGGGAACGCCGCCGCGAAGGCGGATTTCGTGCGGAAAGGCCGGATATGGCCGGATCAGGCGTTCACGAGCGCCAGCAGGATGAGCGCGGCAATGATCGCCACAACTGTCCATGTGACGAATTTCACAAAGGTTTCAAAGGTTTTTTCCTGAGCGGTGATATCCATCGACCCGTGCTTGTGTTCTGCCATGGCGAGGCTCCTTGTTTGTGTCGACCTTCGGTTAATCTATTCGGCTCAATCTGTCACGCCCCAAGCGGCGCATTCTTCGTCGTTTCGCCGCCGGTATGACTTTGGGCAACATCGCTTTCTTCCGGATCCCAGGCCAGGCGAGAACCGCTGCGTCTTGTGCCGTCGCCGTCGCTCGTGTGCTTCTCACGGGGCGCGGCGCCACAGCAGGGCGTCGCCATCCGGCGCCGGTTCGCGCAAGGCGCGCCCCGAGAGGTACAGATGTTGCAGATGCGCCAGCGATTCCACGAGGGCCAGCCCGAACTCCGCCTTTCCGATCGACCGTTTGAACAGCGGCGGAAAGCAGTCGGCGGCGGTGCGCGGCGTATCCAGGAAGAGCCACAGCCGGTCGAGCGCGGAATGATGATTGTCGATCAATTGCCGCATGCGGATCGGCAGCCCGGTGAACGGCAGCTTGTGACCCGGCAGGACCAGGTGATCCTCCTGCGCCAGGGTGGCGAGGCGTTCGCAGGATTCCAGCCATTCGGCCAGCGGGTCGGCCTCGGGTTCGGTCGCGTGGATGCCGATGTTGGGCGAGATCGAGGGCAGCAGCTGATCCGCCCCGAGGATCAGATTGTCCGCGACGCTCCAGAGTGTGATCTGCTCGGGGGCATGACCGTTGCCGATCTGCACGCGCCAGTCACGCGCGCCGATGCACAGAACTTGATCCTGCTGCACGCGCCGATATCCAAGCGGCAGCGGCGCGACCACATCGGCAAAGTTGAAGGGGCGCTGCGTTTCGCGTTCGGCGTAGATTTCCGCAGGCATTCCGGCGCGGCGATAGAACAGCAGCGACTCGGCGGTCGGGCGGTCCTGCGCGTCCAGTTGCAGCATCCGGGCGTAGAGCCACGCGGTGCGCGTCATCCACAGCTCGGCCCCGTGCCCGGTCTGGAACCATCCCGCAAGGCCCACGTGGTCGGGATGGTGGTGCGTGACGATCACCCGCGTGACGGGGCGTCCACCCAGCGGGCCTGTCAGCAGATCGCCCCATAGCTCGCGGGTCAGGGCGGTGTCGAATCCGGTGTCGATGAGGGTCCAGCCGGGGCCGTCCTCCAGCGCATAGACGTTGACGTGATCGAGCTTCATCGGCAGGGGCAGGCGCATCCACAGGATGCCGGGCGCGACCTCAATCGCCTGCCCCGCCTCGGGCGGCGTATCCCAGGGATAGCGAATTGGCCTCAGCGTGCCGTCCATCATCTGGCCAGATCCTCGGGTTTCAACGCGAACACGCCTTCGGCGCCCTGGGTGACACTCGCGCACAGCGACGCATGTTCGGGCAGCATACGGGTAATGTAGAAACGCGCCAAGGCGCCGCGCGGGCCCCGACCTTCTGCCGCCGTGAAGGCCTTGAGGTGGAAACATGCGCCCAGAACCCGCGCAAAGGCCCTCAGGTAGGGGACGGCGCCGGCGAAACGGTCGTTCATATCGTCGCGTCCGACCAGCCATTCGGTGGTTTCGCGCAGCGTCTCCGCGGCGGACCAGACGGCTTCCGCCAGCTCGGGGGCCATGGCACGGGCGCGCTCGGCGCATTGCTCGATTTCATCGAGCAGCCGGCCCGCGGCCTCCCCCCCGTCGGCCAGCTTGCGGCCCACCAGATCCATCGCCTGAATGCCGTTCGTGCCCTCGTAAATGGCGGTGACGCGCACGTCGCGCAGATATTGCGCCGCGCCGGTTTCCTCGATGAAGCCCATGCCTCCGTGAATCTGAATGTTCTGTTCCGCCACCGTGATGCCGGTGTCGGTGCCGAAGGCCTTGGTGATCGGCGTCAGAAAGGCCGCCCGCGCCACCCAGTCGGCATTGCCGGTGGCGCGGCCCATGTCGGTGGCGGCGGCACAGGCCAGCGACAGCAGGCGGGCGGTGAACAGATCGGCCTTCATTTCCATCAGCATGCGGCGCACGTCGGCATGATCGACGATGGCGCCGGTGTCGCCCTGCGCGGGCCTGCCCTGCCTGCGGTCCTGCGCATAGGCCACCGCCTGCTGATAAGCGGCTTCGGCGACGCCGATGCCCTGCACGCCGACGCCAAGACGCGCGTTGTTCATCATGGTGAACATGGCGGCCATGCCCTTGTTCGGCGCGCCGATCAGCCAGCCGGTGGCGCCGTCGTATTGCATCACCGCCGTGGGCGATCCGTGCAGCCCCAGCTTATGCTCCAGCGACACGACCTTCAGGCTGTTGGCGACACCGGGCGCGCCGTTTTCATCGGGCAGCAGCTTGGGCACCAGGAACAGGCTGATCCCGCGCGTCCCCGCAGGCGCGTCGGGCAGGCGCGCCAGCACCAGATGGCAGACATTTTCGGTGAAATCATTGTCGCCCCAGCTGATGAAGATCTTCTGGCCGCTGATCGCGAATGTGCCGTCGCCGTTGTCGGTCGCGCGGGTGCGCAGCGCTCCCACGTCGCTGCCGGCCTGCGGTTCGGTCAGGTTCATCGTGCCGCACCATTCGCCCGACATCAGGCGGGGCAGGTAGAGATTGCGGATCTCGTCGCTGGCGTGGTGTTCCAGCGCCTCGATCTGGCCCTGTGTCATCAGCGGGTTCAGTTGCAGCGACAGGCAGGCCGAGGCCATCATGTCGTTCACCGCCGTCGCCAGCGTCTGCGGCAGGCCCATGCCGCCATATTTCGGATCGCCCGTCATGCCGACCCAGCCGCCCTCGGCCACCGCGCGATAGCCCTCGGCGAACCCCGGCGAGGTGCGCACGATGCCGTTTTCCAGCCGCGCGGGGTGCAGATCGCCGTTTCGCTGCAACGGCGCCAGCACCTGTTCGCACAGGCGCGCGGCCTCTTCCAGGATCGCCTCGGCCACGTCGCCGGATGCCTCCGAGAACAGATCTGACTGTGTCACCTGGCCGAAGTCGATCAGATGATCGAATGCGAACTTGAATTCCGAAACGGGGGCGCGATAAGACATTGAACTCTCCGATAGGGGATGGGCCCCTGAAACTGTCGTCTGAAACTGCGATGGGTTGCAGCCACGGTATGCAAGCCGGGCTGCCCTCTCAATCAGGACGCCGCGTCAATAGGAACGCACCATGTTCTCCGCCGACTCCGCCTCCGAAACCATAAGGTTGAGCGATGATGCCATCGGGCTGGACGCGGCGGCGGAATTGCTGGGCGCCGGGGGGCTGGTCGCCTTTCCGACCGAAACGGTCTACGGGCTGGGGGCGGATGCGCGCAACGACCGCGCCGTCGCGCGCGTGTTCGAGGCCAAGGGTCGTCCGCAGTTCAATCCGCTGATTGTGCATCTGCCCGATCTGGAGGCCGCGCGCGCGATTGCGCATCTCAATCCGCTGGCCGAGGATCTGGCGGCGGCCTTCTGGCCCGGCGCGCTGACGCTGGTGGTGCCGCTGCGGCCCGACGCGGGGCTGTCGCCGCTGGTGACGGCGGGCCTGCCGACGGTCGGCATCCGCGTCCCCGACAGCCCCGTCGCGCAGTCGCTGCTGCGCCGGTTCCCGGCCCCGGTCGCGGCGCCTTCGGCCAACCCGTCGGGCCGGATCAGCCCCACCAGTGCCGCGCATGTGCTGGAGGGGCTTTCGGGCCGCATAGAGGCAGTGCTGGACGGGGGCTCCTGCGCCGTGGGGCTGGAATCGACCATCGTTCTGCCCGATCGGGACTGCCCCCGGCTGTTGCGTCCCGGCGGGATTCCGCACGAAACGATCGAACGCGCGATCGGCCGTCCGCTGGCCGCAGGGCCGGTGGTCGAGGATCATGCGCCCGGATCGCCCGGTCAGATGAGCTCCCACTACGCGCCGCGGGCCCCGTTGCGGCTGGAGGCCCGGAGCGCGCGCGACCCGGAGGTATATCTGGGGTTCGCCGCCGCGCCGGGATGCGATCTGAACCTGTCGCCCGCCGGGGATCTGACCGAGGCGGCGGCAAATCTCTTCGGCTATCTCAGACGGATGGATGCGTTGGCGCAGGGACGTCGGATCGCCGTGTCGCCGATCCCCGACCATGGGCTGGGCCGCGCGATCAACGACCGGCTGCGCCGCGCCGCCGCGCCCAGACCGGCGGGCTGAGCGGCGGTCTGGGCGGCCGTCGGCCGCGCGGCTTTGCAGAGGTCTACGCGCGGCCGCCTTCCGACGACAGCATCAGGGGGTTGATTCCCAGAACCTTCAGCGCGTGGACCCATTTGCCGGTGTCATCGGCATTGAACACCAGGTCATGCGGTGCGTCGCAGGTCAGCCAGCCGTTGTTCTGGATCTCTGCCTCCAGCTGACCGGGGCCCCATCCCGCATAGCCGAGTGCAAGCAGGCTGTCGCGCGGCCCCCGGCCGGCGGCGATATCCTCCAGCACCGTCAGGGTCGCGGTCATGCCGAAGCTTTCGCTGACGGCCAGCGTCGCGTCGGGCAGGGTGTAATCGGTGGAATGCAGCACGAAGCCGCGCCCGTTTTCGACCGGGCCGCCGAAATGGACCCGGATCGCGGGGACCTGCCCGCTCGGCTTGATCTTGAGCTGTTTCAACAGATCGGTGATCTTCAGATCGGGCGTCGGCTTGTTGATGATCAGCCCCATCGCCCCCTCGGCGGAGTGGGCGCAAATGAAAATCACGCTCTTTTCAAAACGGGAATCGCCCATGTTGGGCATGGCGATCAATAGTTTTGAGCTTAAATCAGTGCTGTCGTTCAAATCTGTCATCCGCAAAACAATGTGCCGCCAGCGGGCCGGGATCAAGAGGATGATACGGCATAGCGGAAACTGCATCGCCAATATGTGATTTTCGCTTCACGGCGAAATCTTTATGGCTTGGGTATGAGAAAAAATATCACATCCGCCCTAACCGCCGCCCTTTGGGGGGGCACCCTGTCGCTTCTCGCGCTGCCGGTTTCGGCCCAATCCGTGCCGGGTCAGTCTGGTCCGGGCCAATCGGCGTCCGGCCTGGGCGACATCGCGCAGGTGGAGTTGCTGCCGGGATGGCGCATCGCGCCGGATACGCATATGGCGGCGCTGCGCATCCGTCTGGCGCCGGGGTGGAAGACCTACTGGCGCGCCCCCGGTGACAGCGGCATTCCGCCCCGGTTCGACTGGACGAAGAAAGAGGGCATCGCGGCGCAGCAAGTCTACTGGCCCACGCCCAAGGTCTTCGACACATTCGGCCTGCGCTCCGTCGGGTACAAGGGCGACGTGATCCTGCCGATGAAATTCACCACCACCGGCGAGGGCGAGGATCTGACCGTCGAAGGACGTGTGGATCTGGGCATATGCGAAGACATCTGCGTGCCCGTCAGCGTCGAGCTGTCGCAAACCTTCGACGCCGATCTGACCACGCCCGATCCCGCGATCCAAAAGGCGCTGGCGCATCAGCCGGATCAGGCGGCGATCCGCAATGTTTCATGTGAAATCGGCAGCACCGACGAGGGCCTGTCGCTGGCGGCCCGGATCGCGGTGCCCCCCCTCGGCGCGGAGGAATTCACCGTGTTCGAGCTGCCCGACAAGTCCATCTGGATCGATGAGGCCACCTCCAGCCGCGAGGGTGACGTGCTTTTGGCGCGCACCGAACTGGTCGCGGGCGACGGCAAGGCCTTTCCGCTGGATGGCGGCGACATCCACATCACCGTGATCGGCAAGGACGGCGCGGCGGAAACGCGGGGCTGCACGACCGGGTGACGCCGCCGCCGTGCGGGCCCACCGTGCCGGGCCTACCCTGCCGGGCCTAACCGTGGCTGCGCCTGCGGGCCCTGGCGCGGCCGCCGCCCAGGGCCAGGGCACCCAATACATAGAGCAAGAGCAGCAGCGCGCCCGTTCCCAGCACGAACAGCACCAACACCCCGCCCGCGCTTTCGCCCAGGCGTTCGGCGGCGGCGCGGGGCAGCAGGGCCGCCACCGCGTCGGAGACCGGAACAGGCAGCCGCGCGCGGGCGATGAACCAGCCCATCGTCGCGGCGAACCATACGAATGTAAGCCCCACCGAAATCACGCTCAGCGCGCCCGATCCGCCGGTCCGGCGCGGTCGGCGCAACGCGCGGCGCAAGGCGGTCGTCTGGCGCTTGATGTCATGCTGCATCGCCATCAGTGCAGGCACCAGCAACAGCACCAGAACCACGCCGAAGCCCAGCCCGTAGCACAATGTGATGACGGTGGGTTTCAGGAACTGCGCCTGCTGCGAGCTTTCGTAGAGCAGCGGCGCCAGTCCCAGCACCGTGGTCAGCGTGGTCAGCAGCACCGGGCGCAGCCGTTCGCTCGCCCCTTCCACGATGGCGGGGATGAGACCGCGCTGGGCGGCATATTCGTCGATGGTCGTGACCAGCACGATGGAATCGTTGATGATGATGCCGGTCATCCCGATCAGCCCCACCACCGTGAACATCGAAAGCGGCACGTCCCAGGCCCAATGGCCGTAGATCGTGCCGATCAGTCCGAACGGGATGATCGCCATCACGATGATCGGCCGGGTCCAGCTGGAAAACACCCAGGCCAGCGTCAGGTAGATCCCGACGATACACAGCAGGAACCCGAGCGCGGCGTCGCTCAGAAAGGCATTTTCCTGCTCCGACAGGCCCGACAGGCGGTAGGCGACGCCATGATCGCTTTCGATGCCGGGCAGGATCGTGGATTGCAGCTCTTCCATGATCGCGGCGGCGCGGGCGGGGTCATCTTCGGCGATATCGCCCGTGACAGAGACGATGCGCAGGCCGTTTTCGCGGCGGATCGTGGAAAATCCGCTGCGCCGGGTGACCTGCACGACGTCGGCCAGAGGCACGTAATCCCCGCCGGCGGTGCGGATCTGGGTGCGGTCGAGGAAATCGGCCGTCAGCTCGCCCGGCGGCAGCTCGACCCTGATCCGAGCGGAGCGGGGGCCATCGGGGTAGGTCGCGGCCTCGATCCC
>NZ_JBRBUA010000080.1:0-3665 GCF_052826345.1 Brevirhabdus sp.
CGCAGATCGCCCGCCTGCGCGCGCGCGGGATCACGGTCACGCTGGACGAGCCGGTGATGGTTGTCTGCTAGGCGCGGCCCGCCTATCGGCCAAATCCCCCGAATGACCCTTGCACGCCTGGGCGCACACGCATAGAAGACCGCGAAATTGACGTTCGCGGGGCAGGGGCCCCGCCCATGAGCTATAGGGATTGCAATGCAGGTTTCCGAGACAACCAACGACGGCCTCAAGCGCGGCTACGAGATCACCATCACCGGCGACGAGCTGGCCGCCAAGGTCGATGAGAAACTGGCCGAGGCGCAGCCCGAGATCGAGATGAAGGGCTTTCGCAAGGGCAAGGTTCCGATGGCGCTGCTCAAGAAGCAGTTCGGCCAGCGTCTGCTGGGCGAGGCGATGCAGGAAAGCGTCGATGGCGCGATGGGCAAGCATTTCGAGGAGTCGGGCGACCGGCCCGCGTTCCAGCCCGAGGTCAAGATGACCAACGAGGACTGGAAAGAGGGCGACGATGTCGTCGTCGACCTGAGCTACGAGGCGCTGCCCGAGATCCCCGAGGCCGATTTCTCGACGATCAAGCTGGAAAAGCTCGTCGTCAAGCCCGAGGAAGAGGCCGTCGACGAGGCGCTCAAGAACCTGGCCGAGAGCGCCCAGAACTTCACCGATCGCGAAGAGGGTGCCGCCGCGCAGGACGGCGATCAGGTGGTCATCGACTTCCTGGGCAAGGTCGACGGAGAGCCCTTCGAGGGCGGAGCGGCGGAGGATTATCCGCTGGTGCTCGGCTCCAACAGCTTCATCCCGGGGTTCGAAGAGCAGCTTGTCGGCGCGAAGGCCGGTGACGCGCCCGAGGTCAAGGTTTCCTTCCCCGAGGAGTATCAGGCGGCACATCTGGCGGGCAAGGACGCGGTTTTCGAATGCACCGTCAAGGCCGTGAAGGCGCCCGAAGCGGCCGAGATCGACGACGAGCTGGCCAAGAAGTTCGGGTCCGAGGATCTGGAAGCGCTCAAGGGGCAGATCCGCGAGCGGCTGGAAGCTGAATACAATGGCGCCGGGCGTGCCGTGATGAAGCGCAAGCTGCTGGACGCGCTGGACGATCTGGTGAAATTCGATCTGCCGCCGTCGCTGGTCGATGCCGAGGCCAAGCAGATCGCGCATCAGCTGTGGCATGAGGAAAACCCCGACGTCGAGGGCCACGATCACCCCGAAGTCGAGCCCACCGACGAGCACAGGAAACTGGCCGAGCGCCGCGTGCGTCTGGGCCTGCTGCTGGCCGAGCTGGGCCGTCAGAACGAAATCCAGGTTTCCGACGCCGAGCTGACGCAGGCGATCATGAATCAGGCCCGGCAGTATCCGGGACAGGAGCGCCAGTTCTTCGAATTCGCCCAGCAGAACGCGGAATTCCGCCAGCAGCTGCAGGCGCCGATCTTCGAGGACAAGGTGGTCGATCATGTCTTCGGTCAGGCCGACGTGACGGAAAAGGAAGTATCCAAGGCAGAGCTTGAGAAAGCTGTCGAGGAGCTTGAAGACGAATAATCACGCCCCGGTGTGAACGAATGTGAAAGCCGCCCTTCGGGGCGGCTTTCCGCGTTCTGGGCGCGGACCGGCGTGGTTCCCGTTTCGTTCTGCTTTTTTACTTGGAGAGTCGTTAACGATCTCCTATCTGTGGGAGAACGGATACGAGGGTGGCATGGCCGAGCTGAAGATGATCGAGGTTCGCGGCGCGCGCGAACACAATCTGAAATCCATTGACGTCGATATTCCACGCGACCAGCTGGTTGTCATCACCGGCCTGTCGGGGTCGGGCAAGTCGTCGCTGGCGTTCGACACGATCTACGCGGAGGGGCAGCGCCGCTACGTCGAATCGCTGTCGGCCTATGCGCGGCAATTCCTCGACATGATGCAAAAGCCCGACGTGGACCACATCAGCGGCCTGTCGCCGGCGATTTCCATCGAGCAGAAGACCACCAGCAAGAATCCGCGCTCCACCGTCGGCACGGTCACCGAGATCTACGACTACATGCGGCTGTTGTTCGCGCGGGCGGGCACGCCCTACAGCCCCGCGACGGGCAAGCCCATCGAGGCGCAGCAGGTGCAGGACATGGTCGACCGCGTGATGGCGATGGAGGAGGGCACCCGCGCCTATCTGCTGGCGCCCATCGTGCGCGACCGCAAGGGCGAGTATCGCAAGGAATTCGTCGAACTGCGCAAGCAGGGGTTCCAGCGCGTCAAGGTGGACGGCGCATTCCACGAACTGGACGAGCCGCCGGTGCTGGACAAGAAATTCCGCCACGACATCGACGTGGTGGTCGACCGTCTGGTGGTGCGAGAGGGGCTGGAAACCCGGCTGGCCGACAGTTTTCGCACCGCGCTGGATCTGGCCGACGGCATCGCCGTGCTGGAGACCGCGCCGAGCGAGGGCGAGCCGGAGCGGATCACCTTTTCCGAGAAATTCGCCTGTCCGGTCAGCGGTTTCACCATTCCCGAGATCGAGCCGCGGCTCTTTTCCTTCAACGCGCCTTTCGGGGCGTGCCCGGCCTGCGACGGCTTGGGGGTGGAGCTGTTCTTTGACGAACGCCTGGTCGTGCCCGACGCTGCGCTCAGGCTCGCCGACGGGGCGCTGGCGCCCTGGCGCAAGGGCAAGTCGCCTTATTTCTTGCAGACGATCGAGGCGATCGCGAAGCATTATCAGTTCGACCGCAGGACCCAGTGGAAGGATCTGCCCGAAAAGGTGCAGCAGGTGATCCTGCACGGCTCCGGCACGGAAAAGATCAAGTTCCGCTATGACGAGGGCGGGCGCGTCTATGAGGTCTCGCGCCCCTTCGAGGGGGTGATCCCCAATATGGAACGCCGCTACCGCGAGACCGACAGCGCCTGGGTGCGCGAGGAATTCGAGCGCTATCAAAACAACCGTCCCTGCGGCACCTGCGACGGTTATCGCCTGCGTCCCGAGGCGCTGGCCGTCAAGATCGGCGGGCTGCATGTGGGGCAGGTCGTGCAGATGTCGATCCGCGAGGCCTACGCCTGGTGCGAGCAGGTGCCCGCCGCGCTGAGCGCGCAGAAGAACGAGATCGCGCGCGCCATCCTCAAGGAAATCCGCGAGCGGCTGGGCTTTCTGAACAATGTCGGTCTGGAATATCTGACCCTGTCGCGCAATGCGGGCACCTTGTCGGGCGGAGAATCGCAGCGTATCCGGCTGGCCAGCCAGATCGGCTCCGGGTTGACGGGGGTGCTCTACGTGCTGGACGAGCCGTCGATCGGGCTGCATCAGCGCGACAACGACCGGCTGTTGCTGACGCTCAAGAACCTGCGCGATCAGGGCAATACGGTGATCGTGGTCGAACACGACGAAGAGGCGATCCGCGAGGCCGATTATGTCTTTGACATCGGCCCCGGCGCGGGTGTGCACGGCGGCCGCGTGGTGGCGCATGGCACGCCCGACCAGATCGCGGCGGACGAGGCCTCGACCACCGGCGCCTATCTGTCGGGCAAACGCGCGATCCCGGTGCCGGACACAAGACGCAAGGGCAACAAGAAAAAGGTGCAGGTGGTCAAGGCCAGCGGCAACAACCTGCGCGATCTGACGGTGGATTTCCCGCTGGGCAAATTCGTCTGCGTGACCGGGGTCTCGGGGGGCGGCAAGTCGACGCTGACCATCGAGACGCTGTTCAAGA
>NZ_JBRBUA010000081.1:0-8736 GCF_052826345.1 Brevirhabdus sp.
AGCTGGACGGAACAGACCTTCCGCGAGAATACCAGCGATTTCGACAAGCTGCGCCTGCGCCAGCGCGTGGCGGTGGATCTGTCCGATCGCAGCCTGTCCTCGACGATGGCGGGTCAGGATGTGGCCATGCCCGTCGCCCTGGCGCCTGTCGGCATGACCGGGATGCAGAACGCGGACGGCGAGATCAAGGCTGCCCGCGCGGCCGCGAAATTCGGTGTGCCCTATACCCTTTCGTCGATGTCGATCTGCTCGATCGAGGATGTGGCGGAACACAGCCCCGCGCCCTTCTGGTTCCAGCTATACGTCATGCGGGATGAAGATTTCGTCGATCGCGTCATCCAGCGGGCCAAGGATGCGGGCTGCTCGGCGCTGGTGCTGACGCTGGATCTGCAGATTCTGGGCCAGCGCCACCGCGATCTTAAAAACGGCCTGTCCGCCCCGCCCAAGATGACCCCCGCCACCGTGGCCAATCTGGCGACGAAATGGGGCTGGGGGCTGGAGATGCTGCGCACCAGGCGGCGGTTTTTCGGCAACATCGTGGGCCATGTCAAAGGCGTCGCCGATCCGGCATCGCTGATGGAATGGACCGCCGAGCAATTCGACCCCAAGCTTGACTGGACAAAGATCGAGCGGATCAAGAAGCAATGGGGCGGCAAGCTGATCCTGAAGGGGATTCTGGACCCGGAGGATGCCAAGATGGCGGTGCGTATCGGCGCGGATGCGATCATCGTGTCGAACCACGGCGGCCGCCAGCTGGACGGCGCGATCAGCTCGATCCGCGCGCTGCCCGCCATCATCGACGCTGTCGACGGGCAGGCGGAGGTCTGGCTGGATAGCGGCATTCGCTCGGGGCAGGATGTGCTCAAGGCGCTGGCGCTGGGCGCGCAGGGCACGATGATCGGGCGCGCCTACATCTACGGGCTCGGCGCGATGGGCGAACGCGGGGTGACCACCGCCTTGCAGGTCATCGCCAAGGAACTGGATCTGACGATGGCGCTTTGCGGGCGGCGCGACGTGCGCACGCTCGACCGCGACGTCCTGTTGATCCCGAGGGATTTCAGCGGCGACTGGGCCTGAGGCGCGGGGCGTCCGCCCGCCCGGTCTTGGGGTGGGCGGCCGCGCTCAGACCCGCCGCAGCAAAATGGCCAGCGGCACGATCGCCATCACGATCAGCGCGACCCCGATGAAAGAGGCGCGCAGGCCAAGCCATTCCGACACCAGCCCCATCATCGGCGGCCCGATGAAAAAGCCGAAATAGCCGATCACCGCCGTGCGCGAGATTGCCAGCGCGCGCGCGTTTTCGGCAACGCGCCCGCCGACCAGCGCCAGCGCCATCGGCACGATCACCGAAATGCCCAGCCCCAGAACGGCGAACCCCGCATAGGCCAGCGGCGGCCCCGGCGCCAGCGCCGCGCCCAATGCACCCAGCGCGCCCAGCAGCGCGCCGCCGCGGATCACCGCGCTCTCGCTCAGCCGGGCGGCGGCGATCTGGCCCGAAAGCCGCCCGACCAGCATCGTCAGCCCCAGCATCGCAGGCCCCAGCGCGCCCTCTGCCGCGGCGCCGCCCAGCGTGCGCTCGATATGCAGGGCGGACCAGCCTTCGGTCGCGTTCTCGGCCAGAAAGGCGGCAAAGACGATCAGACCGGCCAGAACCACCGGCAGGCGGGACCGGCCCAGGCCGGAGCCGAGGTCAGCAGCGGCCGCGGTGTCTAGTGCGGGCTTCGGGGCCGGGGGCGGCTCACGCTCGGTCATCAGGGGCGCGGCGGCGATCAGCAGCAGGGCGATCACGGCAAAGACCGCCAGGGGTCCGACCCCCTGTGCTCGCGCCAGCCCCGACAGAATGGCCGCAATGGCATAGGCCGCGGAAAACCCCGCATGGTTGAGGTTCATGATCGACCGGCGCGCGCGCCCCTCGATCACCGAAACCCGCGCGTTCATCACGATGTCCAGCAGGCCCGATGTGCCGCCCAGCAATGCCATCAACAGGGTAAAGCCCATCAGCGTCCCCGCCGCCATCGGCAGCACGCAGGCCGCCGCCATCAGCACCGCCGCCAGCGCCATCGCATGTCGGCCCGCGCGATCGGCAAAGCCCGGCGCCACCAGCATCGCGCCCACCGCCGCCGCCGCCGAAACCAGCAGCGCCACGCTGAATTCCGCGTCGCCCGCCGCCAGACCGGCCTTGATCTGCGGCACATAGGCGGCGAAGGCGCCATAGACGACGCCCTCGGCCGCAAAGGCGGGCAGGGTGGCGCGCGACAGGCGTAGCGCGCTGCCGAGCGCGGCGGCGGGGGGCGCCCGAGGCGCGGGTTCAGGTTCGGGCCCAGGTTCGGAGCCAGAACGGGGTGCGCTGGGGGTGTCGTGCAGGCTCATCCGTTGGCCGTGCCACGCCGCCGCACATGTGGCAAGCCCGCAAGGCGCGCCGCCGCGCGGTGCCCCTGAAGCGAAAGCGGGGGAGAGGCCCGCGCAGAGGCCCGCGCATTGGGCCACACAGCGGGCCGCGCATTCGGCCAAGCATCGGGCCGGATAAGCTCTTTTCAAAACTCTCGGGCTGTCTTATACGCGCGACTTCACCGGGCATACACCCTTGGAGGATGCCCGATAACGCAAGGAGAATACAATGGCTGGTGAGATCCCAGATCTTAACGCCACGGTACGGACGGGGACAGGCAAGGGGGCCGCTCGTCAAGCTCGCCGCGAAGGCTTCGTACCCGGCACCGTATATGGCGGGGGTGTCGACCCCGTTTCGATCAACATTCCGTTCAACGTGCTGGTCAAGCACCTGAAGGCGGGCCGCTTCCTTTCCACGCTCTTCAACATGAAGATCGAGGGCCACGACGACGTGCGCGTCATCTGCCGCGGCGTGCAGCGCGATGTGGTCAAGGATCTGCCCACGCATGTCGATTTCATGCGCCTGCGCCGGACCTCGCGCATCAACCTGTTCATCCCCGTCGAGCTGGAAGGCGAAGATGTCGCCCCCGGCCTGAAAAAGGGCGGCGTGCTGAACATGGTCCGCCCCGAGGTGGAGCTGATGGTGACCGCGGGCGAGATCCCCGAAAAGCTGGTCGCCTCGGTTGCGGACATGGAAATCGGCGACGTGCTGACCGTCTCGGCGATCGAGCTGCCCAAGGGCACGCGCACCACGATCGACCGCGATTTCGTCATCGCCAACATCCAGGCGCCCTCGGGTCTTGCCGCTCAGGACGATGAAGAGGCCGATGCCGACGACGTGCCCGCCACCGAGCAGGACGCCGAGGACTGAGGCAGCCGCCTTTTCCGCAAACGAAGTTTTCAGGACGCGGCACCGAAAGGCGCCGCGTCTTTTCGTTGCGCGGACGGGCGGTCTTGTTTTTCCGCGCGCATCGTTTGCGTTTCGCCTCCGCCGCCCATAAGTTTTTCCCGACCGCTACAGGAGGGATCGATGCGCCTTTTCGTCGGGCTGGGAAATCCCGGTGCGAAATATGCCGCGAACCGGCACAATATCGGCTGGATGGCCGTGGATCGCATCGCGCAGGATCACGGCTTCGTGCCGTGGCGCGCCAAGTTTCAGGGGCAGGTGAGCGAACACCGCCTCGGCGCCGGCAAGGTCATCCTGCTCAAGCCCGAGACGTTCATGAACCTCTCCGGCCAGTCGGTGGGCGAGGCGATGCGCTTTTTCAAGCTGACGGCGGGGGATGTGACCGTTTTCCACGATGAGATCGACCTGGCGCCCGGCAAGCTGAAGGTCAAGACCGGCGGCGGCCATGCGGGCCACAACGGGTTGCGCTCGCTGCATCAGCATATCGGGCCGGACTATCAGCGCGTGCGCATGGGCGTGGGCCATCCCGGCCACAAGGACCGGGTGCCGGGCTATGTGCTGTCGGATTTCGCTAAATCCGACGCGGATTGGCTGGATGACATGCTGCGCGGCGTGGGCGACGGCGCCGCGGCACTGGCCGATGGCGATGCGGGCCGGTTCATGAACGCGGTCGCGCGGCGTCTGTCGCCCGCGCGTGCCTCGACCGGGCGCCTTTCCGGCGCGCGGCCGGGCGGCGTCGGACCGGGCGGCGGGCCAGATCGCGGTTCGGGCCACGGCTCGGGCCACGGTTCGGGCGGTGCGCCGCAGACCGGGGGCGCGGCGCAGGCCGGTCCCGCCCGAGCCGCGACAGCCGTGCGGGGCGCGCCGGGCGCTTCGACCGCGCCGGGCCGCGCCGGGGCGGCATCCGTCGGGGCGGGCTCCGGCGATGCCGCCGACGCGCCCGACACGCGCAGCGCGATGCAGAAACTCGTGGATCGCTTTCGCTGATCCGCCGCAGCCCGATGGGACACGCCATGCAGAAAGATCCTTCCGTCAATGTTCTGGGCGCGCCCTTGCAGCCCTGTTCGGTCAACCCGCTGACCGGGTTTTTCCGCGACGGCGCCTGCAACACCTGTGAGCAGGACGCGGGCAGCCATACCGTCTGCGCGGTGATGAACGCCGAATTCCTGGCCTATTCCAAATACGTCGGCAATGACCTGACCACGCCGCGCCCCGAATTCGGCTTTGCGGGCGTGCAGCCCGGCGACCGCTGGTGCCTTTGCGCGGCGCGTTTCCGGCAGGCTTTCGACGAGGGATGCGCGCCCGGCGTGGTGCTGGAGGCCACGCATCGAAACGCGCTCGCGGTGGTGCCGCTGCATATGTTGCAGGCCTGCGCGCTTGAACAATGACCCCCTGCGGCGTCATGTGTTTTTTACTTCCTGCGCGAACTCCCGTAGGGCTGTTATCGCTAACCCATCCGTTCCGCCCGGCTTGCCTTCGGCAGCATCGGAGCTAGAATCTGTGCCTGTCCCCATGGCGAGCACTCGAAACCAAGGCAGACTTATCTCATGACTTTCCCGACCCGGCTGCTGCGCGACGATTTGCTGGAACGGCTCAAATTCGATTTGGGCAGGGATGCGCAGGACGCCAGCCTGCGCGACTGGCGCATGGCGGTATCGCTTGCGGTGCGCGCGCGCATCGTCACCCCCTGGCTGGCCGCCCGCCGCGCGGCCGAGGCCGCGGGTGCCAAGCAGGTGTACTACCTGTCGATGGAATTCCTGATCGGCCGCCTGCTGGAGGATGCGATCGTCAACCTCGGGCTCGACGGCGAAGTCAACGCTGCCTTGACCGAACTGGGGCTCGACTACGACCGCCTTGTGGAGGACGAACCCGACGCCGCGCTGGGCAACGGCGGGCTGGGGCGGCTGGCGGCCTGCTTCATGGAATCGCTGGCGACGCTGGGGTGTCCGGCCTACGGCTACGGTATCCGCTATGAGCACGGCATCTTCCGCCAGGATTTCGAGGACGGCCGCCAGGTCGAACACCCCGAGGACTGGCTGTCCGAGCCCCACGCCTGGGAATTCGAGCGGCCCGGCGAGGACATCATCATAGGCTTTGGCGGCCATGTCCGCGAAGACGGCGCGCGCGCGGTCTGGACCGCGGACGAACATGTCGTCGCCCGCCCCTTCGACATGCCGATCATCGGCTGGCAAGGGCGCTGGGCGAATACCCTGCGCCTGTGGGGCGCGCGCCCGACCGACGGTTTCGATCTGAGCCGCTTCAACCGGGGCGATTTCGCCGCCGCGGCCGAGAACGAGGCGCTGGCGCGCACGATCAGCCGGGTGCTCTATCCCGACGACACGACCGAACAGGGCAAGACGCTGCGGCTGAAGCAGGAATATTTCTTCACCGCCGCCTCGCTGCGCGACCTGCTGCGCCGGTTCGTCCTGCGCGGCCGCGATCTGCGCAGCCTGCCGCAGCATGTCGCGATCCAGATGAACGACACGCATCCAGCCATCGCGGGGCCCGAACTGGTGCGGCTGCTGCACGATGAACATGCGATGGAATTCGACGACGCGATCGACACCGCGCGGGCGTGCCTGGCCTATACCAACCACACGCTGCTGCCCGAAGCGCTCGAGACCTGGTCGGAGGGGCTGATGGCCCACCTGCTGCCGCGCCACATGCGCCTGATCGAACGGATCGATCATCGCCACGCGATGGCCAATCCCGCGCGCCGCACCTCGGTGGTGGATCATGGCCACGTCAAGATGGGCGAGCTGTCGTTCATCATGGCGAACCGGGTCAACGGCGTCTCGGCGCTGCATACCGAGCTGATGAAAAAGACCGTCTTTTCCGAGCTGCACGGCCTGCACCCCGACCGCATCGTCAACCAGACCAACGGCGTGACGCCGCGCCGCTGGCTCAAATCCTCCAACCCCCGGCTGAGCACGCTGATCAGCAGCGTGATCGAAGGCGACTGGCTGGTCGATCTGGATCGTCTGGCGGAGCTGGACCCGCTGTGCGACGACGCGGGGTTTCTGACCGATTTCGCCGGGGTCAAGCAGGACAACAAGGTCGATCTGGCGAACTGGCTGGCGCGCGATCACGGCTTTTCCGTCGATCCGGCCGCGATGTTCGACGTTCAGATCAAGCGCATCCACGAATACAAGCGCCAGCATCTCAACATCCTTGAGGCGATTGCCCTGTGGCAGGACATGCGCGCCAATCCGCAGGGCAATCACACGCCGCGCGTCAAGATCTTCGGCGGCAAGGCCGCGCCGGGATACGTGCTCGCCAAGGAGATAATCGAGCTGATCAATGCCGTCGCCGCCGTGGTCAACGCCGACCCGCTGGTGCGCGGGCGGCTGACCATCGCGTTTCTGCCGAACTACAACGTCTCGATGGCCGAACGGCTGATCCCGGCGGCCGACCTGTCGGAGCAGATCTCGACCGCGGGCAAGGAGGCCTCGGGCACCGGCAACATGAAATTCGCCCTGAACGGCGCGCCCACCATCGGAACGCTGGACGGCGCCAACGTCGAGATCCGCGAAAGGGTCGGGGCGGAAAACTTCTTCCTCTTCGGCATGACGGCCGAACAGGTCGTGGCACGCCGCGCGCTGGACGGGCACGCGGCGGCGGCGATCGCGGCGGACCCGCGCCTGGCGCGTGCCCTGCAGGCGATCCGCGACGGTGCCTTCTCGGGCGGGGACGGCGCGCGTTTTGCGGGCGTGTGCGACAATGTGATGGGGCCGGATTACTTTCTCGTGGCGTCGGATTTCGCGGATTACTGGCGCGCGCAGCGGCAGGCGGACGCGGTGTTCCGCGATACCGACGCCTGGACCCGGATGGCCGCGCGCAACACCGCGCGTTCCGGCTGGTTCTCGTCCGACCGCACGATCCGCGATTACATGGCGCAGATCTGGCAGGCGTCTTCGGTGACATGAGGCGGACGCAGCCTATGCGTGCAATTCGCCGGGCGCGGCTTTGCCCGCTTGCACGGCGCGCAGGCTGCATTAGGCTTGGCCCATGTCAAATGCGTCACACAGAGCGCGGCAGGGTGCGGTGAAATCAGCACGGCGAAATCAGCGCGGTGCCCGCACGGGCAAATATCGCCTCATGCGCCGCGCCACCGCGCCGGGCCGCCTTCCCGTCGGGCGTTCGCCGATTAGATTGATCCATCAAGAAGATGCATAATGATTTGAGGGAGGACTATCATGCCGGCGCCGAACACCAGATTATCCAGCAGAACAATGGCCTTCGTGCTTGCGGGCGGGCGCGGCAGCCGACTTAAGGAATTGACGGATATCCGTGCGAAACCGGCGGTTTTCTTCGGCGGCAAGACCCGGATCATCGACTTCGCGCTGTCCAACGCGCTGAATTCGGGCATCCGAAAGATGGCCGTCGCCACCCAGTACAAGGCCCATTCGCTGATCCGCCATTGCCAGCGCGGCTGGAGCTTTTTCCGCGCCGAGCGCAACGAATACCTCGATATCCTGCCCGCCAGCCAGCGGGTTGCGGAAAACAAATGGTATCTGGGCACCGCCGACGCCGTGACGCAGAACATCGATATCGTCGACAGCTACGATGTGGAATACGTGCTGATCCTGGCGGGCGACCATATCTACAAGATGGATTACGAGGTCATGCTGCAACAGCATGTGAGCAGTGGCGCGGATGTGACCGTGGGCTGTCTGACCGTGCCCCGCGAAGAGGCGTCGGCCTTTGGCGTCATGGCGGTGGATGCCGATCTGACCATCACCGAGTTCCTCGAGAAACCGGCCGATCCGCCGGGCACCCCCGAAGACGACAGCGTCACCCTGGCCTCGATGGGCATTTACGTCTTCACCTGGAAATTCCTGCGCGAACGTCTGATCGAGGATGCGGCCGACCCGAATTCGCGCCATGATTTCGGCGGCGATATCATTCCCGACATCGTCAGGAACGGAAAGGCCGTGGCGCATCGTTTTCTCGACAGCTGCGTGCGCGAAAGCCCCTCCGCCCCGGCGTATTGGCGCGACGTGGGTACCATCGACGC
The DNA here is from genome assembly GCF_052826345.1 of Brevirhabdus sp. NCBI lineage: Bacteria > Pseudomonadati > Pseudomonadota > Alphaproteobacteria > Rhodobacterales > Paracoccaceae > Brevirhabdus > Brevirhabdus sp. The sequence continues at coordinate 8,313 of NZ_JBRBUA010000081.1, forward strand.
CTTTTGGAAGGCCAATCTGGACCTGACGGACTTCGCGCCCGATCTGAACCTGTGGGACCGTGAATGGCCGATCTGGACCTATTCGGAATCCGCCCCGCCCGCCAAGTTCATCCATGACGAGGAGGAGCGTCGCGGGCTGGCGGTGTCGTCTCTGATCTCGGGAGGCTGCGTGATTTCCGGCTCCGAGGTGCGCAATTCCCTGCTTTTCACGCTGGTCAAGACGAATTCCTACGCGCAGCTGAACGGCGCGGTGGTGCTGCCACGGGTGCAGATCGGCCGCTCGGCACGGCTGTCGAACGTGGTGATCGACCGCGGCGTGCAGATCCCCGAAAACCTGGTAGTGGGCGAAGACCCGCAAGAGGACGGCAAGTGGTTCCGCGTCACCGAGGGCGGGGTGACGCTGATCACCCAGGCGATGCTGGAC
>NZ_JBRBUA010000082.1:0-18802 GCF_052826345.1 Brevirhabdus sp.
CCGCTATGTCTGGCTCTATAACCAGCAGCTCCCTCAATCGGCCTTGGGAAGCAAGACGCCCTTGCAGGCGATGAAAGACTGGCACAATCGCAAGCCGAAGCTGTTCAAGAAACAGCCATACTACCTGCCGGGATGTGACACTTATGGGCATTTCGATGAGCGCGCGTCGGCGCAGAGGGCAGAGCCCGACCGAGGGGGGCGCGAAAGCGCCCGCCTGGGGGGCGGGCGGGCGCTGCCCGGTGTTTCACACCGGGCGGATTGGTCGTTTTGGGGCCGCGCCATGACCCCCTGGCTGCACATCATCGGCATCGGCGAGGATGGCTGGGACGGTCTTTCCCCGGCCGCGCAATCCGCGCTGGAGGCGGCCGAACTCATCGTCGGCGGCGACCGGCACCACGGGCTCGCCCCGCATCTGGGGGCTGAGCGGCGGCGCTGGCCCAGCCCCTTTCGCGCCATGGTCGAGGAGATCGGCGCAGAGCGCGGGCGGCGGGTCTGCGTGCTGGTGACGGGCGATCCGCTCTGGTACTCGGCCGGAGCTTTCTTCGCCAGGGGCTTCGCGCCCGAGGAGCTGTGCTATCATCCGCATCTGTCGGCCTTTCAGCTGGCCTGCGCGCGGATGCGCTGGTCGCTGGCGGATGTGGAGACGCTGACCGTCCACGGCCGACCCGCCGAACAGGTGGTGCCCTTCTTCGCCGACGGGCTGCGATTGGTGATCCTGACGCAGGACGCCACCACCCCCGCCGCCATCGCGCATCTGCTGGCCGAGCGTGGTTTCGGCCCCAGCCGGATGACGGTACTGGCCGCACTCGGCGGCCCGAACGAGGCGCGGATCGAGGGGGTGGCGCAGGATTGGGTGGCTGAGGTTCCCGATTTCCACGTCCTGGCGGTGGAGGTGGCCGCCGCCCCCGATGCCCGCCCGCTGCCGCGCTGGGGGCTGCCGGACGCGGCCTTCACCCATGACGGCAAGATGACCAAGCGCGAGCTGCGCACGCTGACGCTGGCGGCGCTGGCGCCCCGGCGGGGACAGCGGCTTTGGGATATCGGGGCGGGCTGCGGCTCGGTCGCGATCGAATGGCTGCGCGCCGACCGCGACATGGAGGCCACGGGCCTGGAGCCCGACGCCGATCGTCGCGCGATGGCCGCCGCCAATGCCACGCGGCTGGGCACGCCGCGGCTGCGCCTGCTGGACGCCCGCGCGCCCGAAGGCTTGGCGGATCTGCCGCGCCCCGACGCGGTCTTCATCGGCGGCGGGTTGAGCCGCGCCGTGGCCGAGGCCGCGCTGGCCGCACTGCCGCGTCACGGGCGGCTCGTCGCCAATGCCGTGACGCTGGAATCGGAGGCGCTGCTGGCCGAGTTGCACGCAGCCCACGGCGGCAGCCTGATCCGCGTGGCCGTGTCGCGCGCCGAGACCATCGGGCGTTATCGCGGCTGGCGGCCGCAGATGCCCGTCACCCAATGGAGCCTGATGACATGAGCGGCACGCTTTACGGGGTCGGCGTCGGTCCCGGCGATCCCGATCTACTGACGCTGCGGGCGCACCGGCTGATCACCGGCGCCACCGTCGTGGCCTATCCCGCGCCCGACACCGGCGAGAGCTTCGCGCGGCGCATCGTGGCGGAGTACCTGCCCGAGGGCCTGCGCGAAATCCCGATCGTCGTGCCGATGAAACACGCGCGTTTCCCCGCGCAGGAGGTTTACGACCGCGCCGCGGCCGAGATCGCAGAGCAGCTGGACGCAGGCCGCGACGTGGTGGTGCTGTGCGAGGGCGATCCGTTCTTCTATGGCTCCTTCATGTATCTCTTCGCCCGGCTGGAGGGCCGCTTTCCGGTGCGGATCGTGCCCGGCGTCAGCTCACTGGGTGCGGTGACGGCGGCGGCGCGGCGCCCGCTTTGCGCCCGCGAGGAAACGCTGAGCGTGCTGCCCGCCACGATGCCCGAGCATGATCTGGCCGCGCGTCTGGTGCGCACCGACGCCTGTGCGATCATGAAGCTCGGCCGTCATTTCGCCAAAGCCCGCCGCGTGGTCGAAAGGCTCGGCCTGACCGGGCGGGCGGTCTTCGTCAGCCATGCCTCTCTGCCGCAGCAGATCTGCTGCCCGCTGGTCGAGGCCCCCGAGACGGCGCCCTATTTCTCGATGATCCTCATTCCCGGCAAGGACGCCCATGTCTGAACACGCACCGCTCTCGCCCGTCATTGTCTGCATCCTGTCCTCGGCCCTGCCGCTGGCCGAACGGCTGGGGGCGGCGCTGGAGGCACGCATCGACCTGCGCGGGCGCGATTTCGCGCAGGTGAGCGTACATTTGCAGGGGCTTTTCCTGGCCGGGCATCCGATCGTCGCGGTTGCGGCCAGCGGCATCGTCATCCGCAGCCTCGCGCCGGTTCTGGCCGACAAGCGGGCGGAGCCGCCGGTGCTGTCGGTGGCCGGGGACGGCAGTGCCGTGGTGCCGCTGCTGGGCGGGCATCACGGCGCCAACGACCTGGCCCGCCGCGCCGCCGCAGCGCTGGAGGCGGGCGCCCAGGTGACCACGGCCGGCGACGTGCGGCTGGGCGTGGCGCTCGATGAGCCGCCCGAGGGCTGGGTGCTGGAGACGCCCGAGGACGCAAAGCCCGCGATGGCGGCGCTGCTGGCGGGCGCACCCGCGACCCTGTCGGGGCAGGCGGACTGGCTGGCGCCGCTGCTGCCGCGCGTGACGCTGGCCACCGCGCCCGATGCGGATGCGCCCGTGGTGCTGTCGGTCGAGGGCTGCGCGCCGCTGGTCTGGCGGCGGCGCGGCTTCGCGCTGGGCGTGGGCTGCGCGCGCGGCTGCAAGCCAGACGAGCTGATCGGGCTGGTCGGCACGACGCTGGCCGACGCGGGCCGCGCGCAGGCCGAGGTGGCGGCGGTCCATTCCATCGATCTGAAATCCGATGAGGCTGCGATCCATGCGCTGGCCGCCCATCTGGGCGTGCCCGCGCGTTTCCACTCCGCCGCGGCGCTGGAGGAGATGACGCCGCGGCTCGCCAACCCGTCCGACGTGGTCTTCGCCGAGGTCGGCTGCCACGGCGTGGCCGAGGGCGCGGCGCTGCTGGCCGCAGGCCCCGACGCAGCCCTGGAGGTCGAGAAGCACAAATCGGCGGAAGCCACCTGCGCGCTGGCGCGACTGGGCGAGGGCGGCGCCGAGGGCCGCGCGCGCGGGCATCTGGCGGTGGTGGGCATCGGCCCCGGCCAGGCCGAATGGCGCACCCCCGAGGCCAGCCGCCTGATCGCCGAGGCGGAGGAGCTGGTGGGCTACGGGCTCTACCTCGATCTGCTGGGGCCCGCCGCGCGCGACAAGCAGTCCCGCGAGTTCGCCCTGGGCGAGGAGGAGGCGCGCTGCCGCTACGCGCTGGAACGCGCGGGCGAGGGGCGGCGCGTGGCGCTGATCTGCTCGGGCGACGCGGGGATCTACGCGATGGGCGCGCTGGTGATGGAGCTGATCGACCGGCCCGAGGATCAGGGCGGCGTCAGCGCCGCGGCCAAGCGCGTGGCGCTGACCCATGCGCCCGGCATCTCTGCCCTGCAAGCCGCATCGGCGCGGGCGGGGGCGCTGCTGGGCCATGATTTCTGCACCATCTCGCTGTCGGATCTGCTGACCCGGCGCGAGGCGATCGTCAAACGTCTGCACGCCGCCGCCGAGGGCGATTTCGTCATCGCCTTCTACAACCCCGTGTCGCGTCGCCGCCGCACCCTGCTGGCCGAGGCGCGCGAGATCCTGCTCGACCACCGCCCGGCCGATACGCCGGTGCTGCTGGCCTCGAACCTCGGGCGTCCGACGGAAAAGCTGACCCTGCGCACGCTGGCGACCTTGCAGGTCGATGAGGTCGACATGCTGACCATCGTTCTGATCGGCGCCTCCACCAGCCGGGTCACGGCCTCGGGGGATGTCTGCGCGGGCGCGGGCGGCAACTGGATTTTCACACCGCGCGGCTACGGCCGCAAGATCGACGGGGATCTCTCATGACTGTCTACTTCATCGGCGCCGGCCCCGGCGATCCGGACCTTATCACCGTCAAGGGCCAGCGCCTGATCGCGCGATGCCCGGTCTGCCTCTATGCGGGCTCCCTCGTGCCCGAGGCCGTCGTGGCCGGCGCGCCCGAGGGGGCGCGGGTGATCGACACAGCGCCGCTGCACCTCGACGAGATCATGGCCGAGATCGAGACCGCCCATGCCGCCGGTCACGACGTGGCGCGGGTGCATTCGGGCGACCCCTCGCTTTACGGCGCGATCGCGGAACAGATCCGGCGTCTGCGCGCGGCGGGGATCGATTTCCAGATCATCCCCGGCGTGCCCGCCTATGCCGCCGCCGCTGCCGCCCTGGGGCAGGAGCTGACCGTGCCCGAGGTGGCGCAGACGGTGATTCTGACGCGCACCGCGATGAAGTCGTCGCAGATGCCCGAGGGCGAGGATCTGGCGACCCTGGGCCGCAGCCGCGCGACGCTGGCGATCCATCTGTCGGTGCGCAACCTTCTGCATGTCGAACGCGAGCTTGCGCCGATCTACGGGGCCGACTGCCCGGTGATCGTGGCCTATCGCGTCGGCTGGCCCGACGAGGCCTTCCTGCGCGGCACGCTGGCCGACATCCGCGCCAAGGTGCGGGCGGAAAAGCTGACGCGCACGGCGCTGGTCTTCGTGGGCCGGATCTTCGAAGCGACCGAGTTTCCCGACAGCGCGCTCTACGACGCCGCGACGCCGCATATCCTGCGCCCCAAACGCAAGAAGAGCGCCTGAACCCACGCGCTGCCGCGCGCCGCTTCTTCTTGGATGAAATACTCCCGCCGGAGGCGAATTTCACGCGGCACGCGGTCTTTGGGTTTCAGCCCCGGGCGATCACATGCGCGAAGGATCCGCAGACCTTCCCGCGCCGCAGCCCCATCGCGGGCAGCGGGGCGCCCGCGCCGTCCCGCGCCTCGAACAGCCGGTCGGCGCGGCCCTCTTCGACGATGGTGGCGTAGTGGAATTCATGCGCCATCAGCGCCCCCGCAAAGGGCGCGCCGGGGCAGGGGGTCAGCCGCCGGTAGCCCAGCGTCAGCCTGCGCCGCGCGAAAGAGGTGCGCAGCGGCAGCAGGCCCAGCATCGGATGCGCCACGCCGGTCGCATCCTCCAGCGCTTCGCCCAGCACCATGTAGCCGCCGCATTCGCCGTAGATCGCCGCCCCCGCCGCGGCGGCGCGCTGCATCCCCGCGCGAAACCGGCGCGCACCGACCAGCGTGTCTGCATGCAGTTCGGGATAGCCGCCGGGCAGGTGGATCGCCTGCGCGCGCGGGTCGGGGGGCTCATCGGCAAGGGGTGAAAAGGGCAGCACTTCCGCCCCTGCGGCACGCCAGTCGTCCAGAAGATGCGGATAGAAAAAGCCGAACGCCCGGTCGCGCGCCACCGCCACCACCTGCGCGGGCGGCGGCAGATCGGGGCGCGGCGGGTCGGAACGCGCGGGCGCAAGTGGCACGGCCGCCCCCAGCAGCACCTCCAGGTCCAGATGGGTCTCCACCTGATCGGCGGCATGGTCGAGAAACGCGCTCAGTCCGGCGGTCTCGCTGGCTTGCACCAGCCCCAGATGCCGCTCCGGCAGGGCAAGGCCCGCATCGCGGGGCAGCGCCCCCAAGACCGGAAATCCGGCCTCGCGCAAGCGGGCGGAGGCCAGAGCAACGTGCCGCGCCGATCCCGCGGGGTTCGCGATCACGCCCGCCTGGTCCAGATCCGGGCAAAGCGCGCGCAGCCCGGCCGGCGCCAGTACCGCCGACTGCCCCTGCTTGGCCACGTCGAGCACCAGCACCACCGGCAGCCCCAGCACGCGGGCGAGATCCGCGACCGAGCCGCGCCCGTCGGCGCCCGCGTCGAGCACCCCCATCGCCCCTTCGACGATCAGCACCGCGCCGCCTTGCGCCGCCGCCCGCGCGCGCAGCAGATCGGGGCCCATCGCCCAGCCATCCAGATTGACCGAAGCCTGCCCGCAGGCCACGGCGTGAAAGGCGGGGTCGATGTAGTCGGGGCCGCTTTTCGCCGCGCGTACATCGATGCCGCGCCGCGCCAGCGCACGCATCAATCCCAGCGTCACGGTGGTCTTGCCCGCGCCCGACGACGGCGCCGCAAGGATGAACCCGCGCGCGCCCAAGCTCAGCCCGCGTCGGAGATGGATTTCGTGTTCATCGGGTCCAGATCGCGCGGCGCGCGGCCCGCGATCTGCCCGGCCCAGTCGATCACCTGGCGCATGCGGACCACCTCGCCCACGCAGACGATGGCGGGGGCGGCGATCCCTGTGCGGTCCACATCGCCGACCACCTGCGCCAGCGTCGATTCCAGCACCACCATGTCGGGGCGGGTGGCGTTCTGCACCACCGCCACCGGGGTCTCGCCGCTGCGCCCGGCCGCCATCAGCGCCCCGGTGATCTGCGCCAGATGCTTGATCGCCATGTAGAGCACGATGACCGGGGACCCCTTGGCCAGCGCCTGCCAGTCGATGGCAGAGGGGGCCGCGCCGCTCTGGTCGTGGCCGGTGACGAAGGTGACGGCCTGGTTCACGTCGCGGTGGGTGACGGGGATTCCCGCATAGCCCAGCCCGCCGATGCCCGCGCTGACGCCCGGCGTCACGCGAAACGGCACGCCCGCCTGCACCAGCGCCTGCGCCTCTTCGCCGCCGCGCCCGAAAACGAAGGGATCGCCCCCCTTCAGCCGCAGCACCCGCTTGCCCGCGCGCGCCAGCTCGATCAGCCGCAGCGAGATGTCGCGCTGCTGCGCCGAGGGCTTGCCGCCGCGCTTGCCCGCATATTCGATATCCGCATCCGCGCGGCGCCAGGCCAGCAGCCGCTCGTCGACCAGCGCGTCATAGATGATCACATCGGCGCGCTTCAGCGCCGCCAACCCCTGCACGGTCATCAGCCCCGGCTCTCCGGGGCCCGCACCCACCAGCCAGACCAGCCCGGGCGGAAAGGCAGGCACGTCCAGGCCCGGCAGGTCCAGGCCCAGAAAATCTGCCGCACCGGGCGCGGCTGTGGAAGGGGGGGTCATGCTCATTGCCATCTCATATACCGCCGCGCGCCGGGTGGCGAGACGGGATGCGCCGTTTTTGGGGCTGGAGGCGTCATCCGATCCGTGCTTTGACTTTGGCCATGGTGCGCAAACCAGATGGCCCCCTGAGAACCGGCTTCACCACCGGTGCCTGCGCGACCGCCGCGGCGGCGGCGGCGGCGGGCGCGCTGTTGACAGGCGAATGGGTGGACCCGGTCGAGATCACGCTGCCGCGCGGCCAGCGCGTGATGTTCCCGCTGCACGCGCATGCACGCGGCCCGGGGTGGGCGCGGGCGTCGGTCATAAAGGATGCGGGTGACGACCCGGACGTGACCAATGGCGCGGAAATCGTGGTGACGGTCTCATCGGGTGTCGCGGACGGCGGGATAGGTTTCGTGGCGGGCGCAGGCGTGGGGCGTGTCACCCGCCCCGGTCTGCCCGTCGCAGTGGGAGAGCCCGCAATCAACCCGGTGCCGCGCCAGATGATAACCCAAGCCGTGAGCGATGTCGCGCAAGCTGCTGGAATGCCGCCCGATTTCACCGTCGAAGTGTCGGTGGTGAACGGGGCCGAGCTGGCCGCGAAAACCTGGAATCCGCGTCTCGGGATCGAGGGCGGGCTGTCGATCCTGGGCACCACCGGCATCGTGCGCCCGTTTTCCTGCGCGGCGTGGATCGCTTCCATCCATCGGGGCGTGGATGTGGCGCGGGCCTCGGGGCTGGGGCATGTGGCGGGCGCGACCGGGGCCACTTCGGAACGGGTGGCGCAGGCGCATCTGGGGCTGCCGGATCACGCGATGCTCGACATGGGGGATTTCGCGGGCGGCATGCTGAAATACCTGCGCCGCCATCCGGTGGCGCGGGTTACCGTGGCTGGCGGGTTCGGCAAGCTCGCGAAGCTGGCGCAGGGGGCGCTCGATCTGCATTCCGGCCGCAGCCAGGTGGATTTCGCCCGCCTGGCCGCGCTGGTCCCGCCGCAGCAGCGCGCGGCGGTGGCGGGGTGCAACACGGCGATGCAGGCGCTGGAGCTGGCGGGCGCGCCGCTGGCGCAGGCCGTGGCGCGCGACGCGCGCCGTGTCGCCGCGCAGACGGTGGGGGCCGGGGCCGGAATCGCCCTGGACATCATGATCGTGGATCGTGCGGGGCGTATCGTTGCCGAGGCTTTCGCACCGTGAGACATGTGCTTTTGCTGGGCGGCACCGCCGAGGCGCGTGCGCTGGCCGCCCGGCTGGCAGAGGGCGCGCCGGGCTGGCGGGTGACGGCGTCGCTGGCCGGGATGACGCGCCAGCCGCAGCCCTATGGTGTCGCCACGCGTGTCGGCGGTTTTGGCGGCGCGGCGGGACTGGGTGCCTTCCTGCGGGCGGAGCGGGTTGCGGCGCTGATCGACGCGACCCATCCGTTTGCCATGTCGATATCGCGAAACGCAGCCGATGCCGCGCAGGACTGCGGCGTGCCGCTGCTGCGCCTGACGCGCACGCCCTGGGTGGCGGGCGCGGGCGACGATTGGCGCGCTGTCGCCTCGCTGGCGGAGGCCGCGGCCCTGCCGCCGCCGGGCGCGCGGGTTTTCCTGGCGCTTGGAGCGGGGGGCGCCGATGCCTTCGGTGCGCGCGACGACCTGACGCTGCTGCTGCGGGTGATCGAGCCGCCCGCGCATCCGCCCGCACATATGCGGGTAATGATCGCGCGGCCGCCCTTTTCGACAGCGGATGAGCGGCGCCTGCTGCGCGATTTCCGCGCCACGCATCTGGTGACCAAGAATTCCGGCGGCGCCATGGGGTTGTCCAAGCTGCGCGCGGCGGCGGAGCTGAGGCTGCCGGTGATCATGCTCGAGCGTCCCGCCCCGCCCGGGGGCGTGCAGGTCGATGGGGTGCAGGGCGCGCTGGAGTGGCTTGCAACCCTTGCCTGAGCGCCCGCGGGCGGGGCCGTGCCGAGGCCTTCGGCGAGGATATTTTCGCGACAATGAGACAAGCGGGACGAGTTGCCGAAGCAGGCGGTTTGATCTAGGCCTTGGCCAAACGAATGAGAGGGGCCGAGATGGCGCAGAAGATACCGGCAACCGTGGTGACGGGATTTCTTGGGGCGGGCAAGACCACGCTGATCCGCCACCTGATCGAGAATGCGAACGGGCGGCGCATTGCGCTGGTCATCAATGAATTCGGGGATCTCGGCGTGGACGGCGAGATCCTGAAAGGCTGCGGCATCGAGGGCTGCGCAGACGACGATGTGGTGGAACTGTCGAACGGCTGCATCTGCTGTACCGTGGCCGAGGATTTCATTCCCGCCCTGCAAAAGCTGATCGACCGCGACGATGCGCCCGATCACATCGTGATCGAGACCTCGGGGCTGGCGCTGCCGCAACCGCTGGTGCGCGCCTTCGGCTGGCCTGACATCCGCACCCGCGTGACGGTCGACGGGGTGGTCGCGGTGGTCGATGGCCCCGCCCTGGCCGCGGGGCGTTTCGCCGCCGATGAGGCCGCCGTGGATCGCCAGCGCGCGGCCGACGACGGGCTGGATCATGAGACCCCGCTGTCCGAGCTGTTCGAGGATCAGTTGGCCTGCGCCGACATGGTGGTGGTCAACAAGGCCGATTTGCTGGGCGCGGGCGCGGGCGCGCTGGCGGAACGATTGAAGGGCGAGGTGCGCGGCGGCGTATCGGTGATCCAGGCGCAGATGGGACGGGTCGATCCGGCGGTGCTGCTGGGTCTGGGCATCGGTGCCGAGGACGACATGGCGACGCGCCACGAGCTGCATCACCATCACCATCACCATCACGACTATGATGACGGCCATGACGACCATGACGACCGCGAGAACCACACGCATGAGCACGAACACGGGCATGACGCATTCGAAAGTTTCGTCGTGGAGCTGCCCGAAATCACCGATGCCGACGCGTTGCGCGGTGCGGTGCAGGGGGCGATCGACGCGCATGATCTGCTGCGGGTGAAGGGCTTCGCCGCGATCGCGGGCAAGCCCCTGCGACTGGTGGTGCAGGCGGTGGGGCCGCGCATCGACAGCTATTTCGACCGCCCCTTCGCGGGGACGGAGCCGCGCGGCACGCGGCTGGTGGTGATCGGTATGCAGGGGCTGGACCGCGAGGCGATCTCAGCCGCCCTGTCGAAGGCCGCCTGATGCATCTGCTGGCCGCGACCCCGGGACAGGTTTCCGACGGGTCGGAGCCTGTCGATCCGGGCCAGAGCCCGGCGGAAATCGTGTTCCTGTCCGCCGCCGACACCGAACTGGCCGCGCTGTCGCAGGCGCGCCAGGACATGGGCGGGGACGCGCCCGAATTGCGGCTGGGCAATCTGGGCTGGCTGTCGCATCCGTTCACGGTCGATAAATATATCGACGATACGCTGAAGGGCGCGCGTCTGGTGATCGTGCGCACGCTTGGCGGCGCGGCCTACTGGAGCTACGCGGTCGAGCAGATGGCCGCGCGCCTGGGAAAGGCCGGGGTGGCGCTGGCGTTGCTGCCGGGGGATGACAAGCCGGATGCGGAGCTGGCGGCGCTGTCCACCGTCGGGCGCGAGGATTGGCATGCGCTCTGGTCCTACATGGTCGAAGGCGGGCCGGTGAACGCGCAGCGGATGCTGGGCTATGCGGCTTACATGCTGGGCCGGGGCGCGGCACCGCGCGGGGCGGAGCCCCTGCTGAGGGCCGGCTATTACTGGCCGGGCGACGGCGTCGCGGATGCGGCGGCCCTGCGCGCCCACTGGACCGGGGGCGCGCCGGTGGTCGCGGTGGTGTTTTACCGCGCGCTGTTGCAGGGCGCGGGGCTGCATCCGATCAACCAGATGATCAAGGCGCTGTTGCGGCGGGGCTTGAACCCGTTGCCGGTGTTCGTGGCCTCGCTGAAGGATCCGGTGTCGAAGGGCACGTTGGAGGCGGTCTTTGCCGACGCGCCGCCCGCATTGGTGATCAACGCCACCAGCTTTGCCGTGTCATCGCCCGACCCGGCGCAATGGGGCGAGGCGCGCGCGGCGACCGTGCTGGACGCGCCGGGTCGGCCGGTCTTGCAAATGGTGCTGTCGGGCGGCGCGCGGGAGGCGTGGGAGGATAGCCCGCGGGGATTGAACGCACGCGACATTGCCATGAATGTGGCCCTGCCCGAGGTCGATGGCCGCCTGCTGACGCGCGCGGTCAGCTTCAAGGGCGAGGCTTATTTCGACGAGGCCACGCAATGCGCCATCGCGGCCTATCGCGCCGACAACGGGCGGGTAGGTTTCGTGGCCGATCTGGCGGCGAACTGGGTCAGGCTGGCGCAGACGGACACGGACCAACGGCGCGTGGCGCTGGTGCTCGCGAATTATCCCAACAAGGACGGGCGGCTGGCCAATGGCGTGGGGCTGGACACGCCCGCCGCCACCGTGGGGGTGCTGGAGGCGATGGCGGCCGAAGGCTACCGCCTGGTCGATCCGCCCGCCGATGGCGCCCAGCTGATGGCGCGGATTCTCGCGGGTCCGACGAACTGGCTCACCGACCGCGCGCGGCGGCAGGGCGGGGTCGATCTGTCGCTGGCGGAATATCACATGGCCTACGGCGGGCTGCCGCTGGAGCTGCGCCAGCGCATCGAGGAGCGCTGGGGCCCGCCGGAGGGCGACCCGTTCTTCGAGCCCGGAGAGGTGGATTGCGGGCGATTCAAGCTTTCCGTTCTGCAATTCGGGAATGTCGTGGTCGGGGTGCAGCCCGCGCGCGGCTACAACATCGACCCGACCGACAGCTATCACAGCCCCGATCTGGTGCCGCCGCATAACTATCTTGCCTTCTACTTCTGGCTTAGGTTTAACTTCAACGCACAAGCTGTTGTTCATATGGGTAAACATGGGAACCTGGAATGGTTGCCGGGCAAGGCCGTCGCGCTGAGCGACGCCTGCCTGCCGGAGGCCGTTCTGGGGCCGATGCCGCATGTCTACCCCTTTATCGTCAACGATCCGGGCGAAGGCACCCAAGCCAAGCGCCGCGCGCAGGCGGTGATCGTGGATCACCTGACGCCACCGCTGACGCGGGCGGAAACCTACGGGCCGCTGCGCGATCTCGAAGCGCTGGTCGACGAATATTACCAGGCGGCCGGGGTGGACCCGCGGCGGATCGACTATCTGCGCCGCGAGATCCTGACGCTCATGTCCGCGTCGGGTCTGGATGCGGATGCGGGGGTGAGCGGCGACGAGGATGCGGATTCGCGGCTGGCCAAGCTCGACGCCTATCTGTGCGACCTGAAGGAAGCCCAGATCCGCGACGGGCTGCATGTCTTCGGGCAGGCACCGCAAGGGCGGCTGGAACGCGATCTGACGATTGCGCTGGTGCGGGTGCCGCGCGGGCGCGGGCAGGGCGGCGATGCGTCGTTGCACCGCGCGATTGCCGCGGATCTGGGGCTGGGGATCGACCCGCTCGATTGCGATATGGCCGCCGCGCATGTCGGGCCGCGCCCCGGGGTGCTGGCCGGTCGGACGGAGGACATCTGGCGCACCAACGGCGACACGGTCGAGCGGGTGGAGCTGCTGGCCTGCGCGCTGCTGGACGGGCAGGCAGAGCCCCCCGGTGCCGCCAGCGCCGCGGTGATGGAGCGGATCGGCGCGGTGGTGCGCCCCGCCGTCGCCGCCTGCGGCCCGGGCGAAATGCGCGGCCTGCTGGATGCGCTGGCCGGGCGGTTCATCGCGCCCGGTCCCTCCGGCGCGCCGACGCGGGGGCGGCTGGACGTGCTGCCCACCGGGCGCAACTTCTTTTCCGTCGACAGCCGGGCGCTGCCGACGCGGGCGGCCTGGTCGCTGGGATGGAAATCGGCGTCGATGCTGATCGACCGGCATTTGCAGGATCACGGCGACTGGCCGCGCGCCATCGCGCTGACGGCCTGGGGCACCGCCAATATGCGCACCGGCGGCGACGATATCGCGCAGGCGCTGGCGCTGATGGGGTGCAGGCCCAAATGGGACGAGATGTCGGGCCGCGTCACCGGGTTCGAGATCATTCCCGCCACCGCTCTGGGACGTCCGCGCGTGGATGTGACGTTGCGGGTCTCGGGCTTTTTCCGCGATGCATTTCCGGCGCAGGTCGATCTGGTGGCCTCGGCCGCGCGCGCCGTGATGCAGCTCGACGAAGCCGAGGCCGACAACCCCGCCGCCGCGCGGTTCAGGGATGACCGGGCCACACTGGGCGAGGACCGCGCGGGGTTCCGTGTCTTCGGCGCCAAGCCCGGGGCCTATGGCGCGGGGCTGCAGGCGATGATCGACGAACGGCTCTGGGACAGCACCGCCGATCTTGTGGACGCCTTCCTCGGTTGGGGGGGCTACGCCTATGGCGGCGGGGTCGAGGGCGCGCCCGCCCGCGCGGAATTCGCACATCGGCTCGGCCAGGCGGATGCGGTGGTGCAAAATCAGGACAACCGCGAGCACGATCTGCTGGACAGCGACGACTATTACCAGTTCGAGGGCGGCATGACCGCCACCGTCACCCATCTGCGCGGACAGGCGCCCGCCACCTATCACAACGACCATTCCCGCCCCGAACGCCCGGTCATCCGCACGCTGGAGGAGGAGATCGCCCGCGTCACCCGATCGCGCGCGGCCAATCCCAAGTGGATCGACGGGGTGAAGCGTCACGGCTACAAGGGCGCGTTCGAGATGGCCGCGACCGTCGATTACCTCTTCGCCTTCGCCGCCACCACCGGCGCGGTGCGCAACCATCACTTCGATCTGCTCTACGAGGCCTATCTGGACGACGACGCCACGCGCGACTTCATCGCGGCCAACAACGCGCCTGCATTGCGCGAAATGGCGGAGCGATTCAGCGAGGCGATATCGCGCGGCCTCTGGCGGCCGCGCAGCAATTCCGCCGCGGCCAGGCTGGCGGATCTGGCAGGCGGGCCGTGACCGGCACGCCGCGGGGGCGCGGCCCCCGGGCCCCCGGGATATTTGCGACCAGAAGAAGGGGGGCGCGATGATTCTGCATCTGGCTGTGATCCTGGGGTTTCAGTTGCTCGGCGAGCTCGCGGTGCGCGGCCTCGGGCTGGCGATTCCCGGGCCGGTCGTCGGCATGGCGCTGTTGCTGACGCTCTTTCTGCTGATACCGCGCGCGGCGGAGGCGATCCGGCCGACGGCGCAGGGGTTGCTGGCGCATCTGTCGTTGCTTTTCGTGCCCGCGGGGGTCGGGGTGGTCGGGCATCTCGATACGCTGGGCAGCGCGGGGCTGCCGGTCCTGATCGCGATCGTTTTCAGCACGGTGCTGACCATCGCGGTCGCCGCGCTGGTTTTCGTCGGCGTCGCCCGTCTGGCCGGGGGCGCCGCGGACGAATGACCGATTTCGCCGAAATCTGGAGCTATCTGGCCGCCGATCCGCTGCTGTGGCTGACGCTCACGCTGGGGGCCTATGTGATTGGCGATGCCGCGTTCCGCGCCTCGGGGCGCAAGCCCTGGGTCAACCCGGTTCTGATCGCGGTTACCCTGCTGGCAGCGGCGCTGCTGCTCAGCGGTACGCCCTATCCGGTCTATTTCGAGGGGGCGAAATTCGTGCATTTCATGCTCGGCCCCGCCACGGTGGCGCTGGCGGCGCCGCTGCATGCCAACCTGCCCAACATCCGGCGGGCGGTGTTGCCGATGGGCTGCGCGCTGCTCGCAGGGTCGCTGACGGCGGTGCTGAGCGTGACCGGCATCGGCTGGGCGCTCGGCCTGCGCGGAGAGCTGCTGCTGTCGCTCGCCCCGCGCTCCACCACCGCGCCCGTGGCCTTGGGCATCTCCGAGGCGATCGGCGGCTCGCCTACGCTGACGGCGGTGATGGTGATCGTCACCGGCATCATCGGCGCGATCGTGGTCACGCCCCTGCTGAACGCGCTGGGGCTGCGCGACTGGCGCGCGCGCGGCTTTGCCATCGGCATCGCCGCGCATGGCATCGGAACGGCGCGGGCCTTTCAGGTGAACGAAACCGCCGGCGCCTTCGCGGGCATCGGCATGGGGCTGAACGCGCTGCTGACGGCGTTGCTGGTGCCGGGCCTGGTGGCCTTGCTGTTCTGAGCGGATTGCAAAACCCTGCGCGCTCGCCCATGAAAGGCACAGCACAAACGGCACGGAACAGCATTGGGGGCCAGAGATGAGCGACGACACCGACCGCCACAACATGAAGATGGCCAAGAAGAAAGCCGCCCGCGACAAGATCATGGCCACCAAGACCGAGGAAAAAGGCCTGATCATCGTGCATACCGGCAAGGGCAAGGGCAAAAGCTCCTCCGCCTTCGGGATGATCTTCCGCTGCATCGCCCATGACATGCCCTGCGCCGTGGTGCAGTTCATCAAGGGCGGCATGTCCACCGGCGAGCGCGATCTGATCCTGTCGCATTTCGCCGATAAATGCGCCTTTCACACCATGGGCGAGGGCTTCACCTGGGAAACCCAGGACAAATCCCGCGATATCGAGATGGCCCAGGCCGCCTGGGCGCGTGCGAAAGAGCTGATCGCCGATCCCGCAAACCGCATGGTGCTGCTCGACGAGATCAACATCGCGATGCGCTACGATTACATCGATGTCGAAGAGGTCGTGACCTGGCTGGCCGCGCATAAGCCGCCGATGACGCATGTGGTGCTGACCGGGCGCAACGCGAAAGAGCCGCTGATCGAAGCCGCCGATCTGGTGACGGAGATGGAGCTGATCAAGCACCCCTTCCGCTCTGGCGTCAAGGCGCAGGCGGGCGTCGAATTCTGATCGCGCGGCCCGGCTCATTGTCGCGAAAATATCCCCGCCGGAGGCCCGCTTCCGCATGAGCCGCGCGTTGATGATCCAGGGCGCGGGGTCCAACGTGGGCAAGTCGATGCTGGTGGCGGGGCTGGCGCGCGCCTTTTCGCGGCGCGGGCTGCGCGTGGCGCCGTTCAAGCCGCAGAACATGTCCAACAACGCCGCCGTCACCCAGGACGGCGGCGAAATCGGGCGCGCGCAGGCGTTGCAGGCGCTGGCCTGCGGGCGAGCGCCGGTGACGGATATGAACCCCGTCCTGCTCAAGCCCGAAACCGACACCGGCAGTCAGGTCATCGTGCAGGGCAGGCGTCTGGCCACGGTCAGGGCGCGCGACTACGCGGCGCTGAAACCCCAGCTGATGGCGCGGGTTTTGCAAAGCTTTCACCGGCTGGCCGCCAGCGCCGATCTGGTGCTGGTCGAGGGCGCGGGTTCCCCGGCCGAGGTCAACCTGCGCGCGGGCGATATCGCCAACATGGGCTTCGCGCAGGCGGCGGGCGTGCCCGTCGTGCTGGTGGGTGACATCGATCGCGGCGGTGTGATCGCGCAGCTTCTGGGCACGCAGGCGGTGCTGGACCGGGCGGACGATGAGCTTGTAAAGGCCTTTGCGATCAACAAGTTTCGCGGTGACCCTGCGTTGTTCGATGAAGGCTATGCGCTGATCGCGCGGCGCACGGGCTGGCGGGGTGTGGGTGTCGTGCCCTGGTTCGCGCAGGCGCATCTGCTGCCGGCCGAGGATGCGCTGGACATTGTCGCGCCCGCGCGGCGCGGGGTCGGGGGGCAGGCGCTACGCATCGGCTGTCTGACCTTGTCGCGGATCGCCAATTTCGACGACCTCGACCCGCTTGCGGCCGAACCCGGTGTCGATCTGCGGATGATCCGCGCGGGCCAGGCGCTGCCGGGGGATCTGGATCTGGTGATCATTCCCGGCACCAAGTCCACCCGCGGTGATCTGGCCTTTCTGCGCGCGCAGGGTTGGGATATCGACCTGCGCGCCCATCTGCGGCGCGGCGGTCACCTGCTGGGGCTTTGCGGCGGCTACCAGATGCTGGGCCGCCTGATCGACGATCCCGACGGGCTCGAAGGGGGCGCGGGCACGCTCGACGGTCTCGGCCTGCTGGATGTGAGCACCCGGATGCAGCCGCAGAAACGGCTGACCCAGGTTCAGGCGCGGCACTGCGCCACCGGGGCCGGTGTGGCGGGCTATGAGATCCATATCGGTCATACCGAGGGCGCTGACTGCGCGCGCCCCTTTTGCACCGTGGACGGTACGCCGGAAGGTGCTACCTCTGCCGACGGGCGCGTCGCGGGCACCTATCTGCACGGGCTGTTCAACGACGATGGCTTCCGCGCGGCCTGGCTGCGCAATCTGGGCGCGGCGCCGGGGCAGGCAAGCTATGGCGCCACGGTCGAGGCGACGCTGGATGCGCTGGCCGATCATCTGGAACGCCATATGGATCTGGACGCGCTGCTGGCGCTGGCCGCCCCGGTGGCTGCGCCGCTGGCCGCGCCGGAAAAGGAATGATCGCGGCCTTTTGCACGCCCCGCGCGCAGGCTAGGCTGCGGGCGGACAACGAAGGGACGCAACATGCAGAAATCCATCCGGTGGGGCGTGCTGGGCGCGGCCAAGATCGCGCGGGAACACCTCTGCCCGGCAATCAACGAAAGCCGCCATGGCACCCTGGCGGCGCTGGCGACGCGCAATCCACAAAAGGCGCAAGCATTTTCAGAGCGTTATCCGACGCTGCGCATCCATGAAAGCTATGACGCGCTGTTGGCTGACCCGCAGATCGACGCGGTCTACATTCCGCTGCCCAACCACCTGCATGTGCCCTGGATCAAGAAATGCGTGGCGGCGGGCAAGCATGTGCTGTGCGAAAAGCCGATCGCGCTGCATGCCTCGGAAATCGACGAGCTGATCGCGCTGCGCGACGCCTCGGGGCTGCTGGTGGCGGAGGCGGTGATGGTGCTGCATCATCCGCAGTGGCACCGGGTGCGCGCGCTGCTTGCCGAGGGCGCGATCGGGCGGCTGCGGCAGGTCGACGGGGCCTTCTGCTTCAACAATGCCGCCGATGTGGAAAACATCCGCAACACGCCCGGTACCGGCGGCGGCGGGTTGCTCGACATCGGCGTCTACCCTTCGGTCGTCACCCGTTTCGTGACGGGGCTGGAGCCAGAGTTCGTCACCGCGCGCATCGAATATGAGGGCGGCGTCGACACCACCGCGCGGGTCCATGCCGCATTCAAGGATTTCGACCTGGATTTCTACTGCTCGCTGCGCATGGCGTTGCGCCAGGAAATGGTGTTCCACGGCGAAACCGGCTGGCTTCGCGTGACCGCGCCGTTCAACGCGAATATCTACGATTCCGAACGGATCGAGATCGTCCGCCCCGACCGTTCCGAGGTGGTGGAGCGTTTCCCCAACCGGCAGCAGTATGTATTGCAGATCGAAGCGTTCAACCGCAGCCTGCTGGAGGGGACAGCGTTTCCCTGTTCGCTGGAATTCTCACGCGGAACGCAGGCCTTGATCGACGCGGCCTTTGTCGACGGTGGCGGGGCGCCCGCCGCGCCATAGGCAGGCGGGCGGGCGCGATCGGCACGGCGGCGGGCGGCGTCAGTCGCCCGGACGAGTGGGCGGTGGCTCAGTCCTCCATCGCCTCCAGTTCGTCGATCATGCCTTCGATCATCGACAGGCCCTTGTCCCAGAACTTCGGGTCGCCCGCGTCCAGGCCGAAGGGCGCCAGCAGCTCCTTGTGGTGCTTCGATCCGCCCGCCTTGAGCATGTCGAAATACTTATCCTGGAAATCCTCCGCGCCTTCTTCGTAGACGGCGTAGAGCGCGTTCACCAGCCCGTCGCCGAAGGCATAGGCATAGACGTAGAAGGGCGAGTGCACGAAATGCGGGATATAGGCCCAGAAGGTTTCATAGCCGTCCATATAGTCGAAGACCGGGCCCAGGCTTTCGGCCTGCACGCTCATCCACAGGGCGATGATGTCATCGGGCGTCAGCTCGCCGTTGCGCCGCGCGGCGTGCAGCTTGCATTCGAAATCGTAAAAGGCGATCTGGCGCA
>NZ_JBRBUA010000083.1:0-5834 GCF_052826345.1 Brevirhabdus sp.
CCGCTATGTCTGGCTCTATAACCAGCAGCTCCCTCAATCGGCCTTGGGAAGCAAGACGCCCTTGCAGGCGATGAAAGACTGGCACAATCGCAAGCCGAAGCTGTTCAAGAAACAGCCATACTACCTGCCGGGATGTGACACATAATGTTCGGATCCGTTTTTGCTCCCCTCGAAGCGGCGGGCAGTTTGCTGCTTTTTGTCGTGGCTGTCTGCGGGGGGGAATTGAAAAATTCTGCTAACGTAAAACTCAACGAAGCAAATACCCCTTTATCCACCTCACTTGCCCATCCGCCAGACACGTGCATTGTATATATCGAAAAAATAAGAACCAGTCGCATCGCATGTCCTCCAACGATCAGGTCAGCTTGCGACGCTCAAGTTAAAATCTGGTTGATGCGCAAAAGGTGCGGCGTTTATTGGCATTCATCATTTCTTAAGGAATCACGCGCATCAATGTTCCTGTCAGCCCCAGCTTGGAGATTGCGAAACCTAATAGCCCAAACATGCACCCTCTTACCGCTTCTTGCGGCGCTTCACGTTTCCGCCATGCATCCCGCCGCGTCCAGCCGTTGAGCGGCCCGTTGATTTATGTGCAGCGTCTACCGCTTTCTCGACCGCTTGTTGCCGTGCCATTGGATCATCACTGACGAAAAGATCGACTGTTTCCAGACGCCTGACTTCATCACGCAAACGGGCTGCCTCTTCAAATTCGAGGTTTTCCGCCGCTTTCCGCATCTGCAACCGGAGGGAGTCGAGGTGAACCTGCAAATTGGCGCCTGCAAGCGGCGCCTCTATTTTCGCCGTGACGCGGTTCATGTCCACGTCGCCCTTGTAAAGGCCTGCCAGAATGTCTTCGACGTTTTTCTTGACGGTCATAGGTGTAATGCCGTTCGCTTCATTATACGCGATCTGCTTTTCACGCCGCCGCTCCGTTTCACGAATGGCGCGTTCCATGGATCCGGTAATGCGGTCTGCATACAAGACTGCACGCGCATCGACATTTCGGGCAGCGCGTCCGATTGTCTGGATCAACGAGGTTTCAGATCGCAGAAATCCTTCTTTATCGGCATTCAGAATTGCCACGAGCCCGCATTCGGGAATGTCTAACCCTTCGCGGAGCAGGTTGATTCCGATCAGAACATCGAAGGCCCCCAAGCGTAGGTCGCGCAAAATCTCGATACGCTCCAACGTGTCGATATCGGAATGCATGTAACGCACTTTTATGCCTTGCTCGTGCAAGTATTCCGTCAGATCTTCGGCCATTCGCTTGGTCAAAGTGGTAACCAAGGTACGGTAACCGTCTGCCGTGACCTTGCGTACTTCGTCGAGAAGATCGTCGACCTGCGTTTCGACGGGCCTGATTTCGATCACGGGGTCGAGCAACCCCGTGGGACGGATAACCTGCTCGGTGAACACGCCGCCCGTTTGTTCCAGTTCCCATGCCGCGGGGGTGGCAGACACGAAAATAGACTGCGGGCGCATGGCATCCCATTCTTCGAATTTGAGCGGCCGGTTGTCCATGCAGGACGGAAGGCGGAATCCATGCTCAGCCAAGGTGAATTTGCGCCGGTAGTCGCCGCGATACATGCCGCCAATTTGCGGAACCGAAACATGGCTTTCATCCGCAAACACAAGAGCGTTATCTGGAATGAATTCGAAAAGTGTCGGCGGCGGCTCGCCCGGAGCCCGCCCCGTCAGGTATCGGGAGTAGTTTTCGATTCCGTTGCAAACGCCGGTGGCTTCAAGCATCTCTATGTCGAAATTCGTGCGCTGCTCCAGCCTCTGCGCTTCCAGAAGTTTCGATTCGCTTACCAGTTGGTCGAGCCTCTGCCGAAGTTCTTTCTTTATATTGATGATGGCTTGTTTCATTGTCGGTTTCGGCGTCACGTAGTGACTGTTCGCATAAACTCGAATTTTGTCGAAGCTGCCCGTTTTCTCTCCTGTCAGCGGGTCGAACTCGGTAATTCCTTCAAGTTCATTTCCAAAGAAAGAGAGCCTCCATGCGCGATCCTCCAGGTGCGCGGGAAAAATCTCCAGACTATCGCCGCGCACCCTGAAACAGCCTCTCTGGAACGCTTGATCGTTGCGGCGATACTGTTGCGCGACCAGATCGGCAATGACTTTGCGCTGATCGTAACCGTTCCCGGCAATGAGGTCCTGGGTCATGGCGCCGTATGTTTCTACGGAGCCGATGCCGTAAATGCACGAAACCGACGCCACAATTATCACGTCGTCCCGTTCCAGCAAGGCACGGGTCGCGGAATGGCGCATGCGGTCAATCTGCTCGTTTATCTGGCTTTCTTTTTCGATAAATGTATCGGAACGCGCGACATAAGCTTCGGGCTGATAGTAATCATAGTAACTGACGAAATATTCCACCGCATTGTCCGGGAAAAAACCCTTGAACTCACCGTAAAGCTGCGCCGCAAGGGTTTTGTTCGGCGCAAGAATGATCGCTGGTCTTTGCGTCTCCTCGATCACCTTGGCCATCGTGAAGGTCTTGCCGGTGCCGGTCGCGCCCAGCAGCACCTGATCGCGTTCGCCCTGGTTCACTCCGCTCGCAAGCTCCGCGATCGCGGTCGGTTGATCCCCTGCCGCGGAGAAATCTGTCTGCATTCGAAAACGCTGTCCGCCTTCCAGCTTTTGCCGGTGGGCCAGCGCGGGGGCAGGGGCGTGCAATACGGGCATATCCATGTCAGGCGACTCCTTTGCCCCATGATGTGATCGCTTTTTGTTCTGGATCAAGGCCCGGTGGATTGCCGCATGGCGGCGAGAGGTGGAGAGGTCATGGCGGTCCGCGGAATGATCGACCGAGCCTTGATCGGGATGGCGGACGTGGCTGACAGGCTCAGGCCGATGCCAATTGCCAGCTTCGATCTCGGGGCGCGCGAAGGCTCATGTTCACTATATGTACATTTTTCTTCCCCAGACTTCAGTTGAAAGCTTTGAAATCGGTGCGGTGGCAAGGGAGGGGCAAAGTTTTGCAGGGGCCAAGTGAACTGTCTGCACCTATGCGGCGGCGCCTTTCGTCGCGCGTGCACGCGGATGATTGCGGGTTTCAACGTCGCAGCTTCCGGTGTAGGAGACTGCGGATTCAGCACAGAATGGAATGGTACTCTTGGTCAAAGCCTCACTGGCGCTTGTCGTCGAAAATTTTACTCGCCCTGGTGGCGCGGCACCGACGTGGAGCGCGGCGCGGGTTCGCATCGAGATGCTCGCCGGTCTTACGGTGGCTTTGGCGCTCGTCCCGGAGGCTGTCGCCTTCGCGTTTGTGGCCGGGGTCCATCCATTGGTCGGTCTTTATGCGGCCTTCATCGTAGGTCTGATCACCGCGCTGATCGGCGGGCGGCCGGGCATGATTTCCGGTGCGACGGGTGCGTTGGCGGTGGTAATGGTGTCACTGGTCTCCTTGCACGGGGTAGAATATCTCTTCGCGACAGTGGTGCTGATGGGGCTCATCCAGATCCTCGCGGGCGTTTTCCGGCTGGGAAAATTCATCCGCCTGGTCCCGCATCCGGTGATGCTGGGTTTTGTGAACGGGCTGGCGATCGTGATCTTCCTTGCGCAGCTGTCGCAGTTCCAGGTGCCGGGCTCTGCCGAGGCCGCCGGGCATGGGATCGGCAATGGACAATGGCTGACCGGATGGCCCCTCATCGTGATGCTGGCGCTGGTGGCTCTGACGATGGCGATCATCTGGGTGATGCCGCGCATTACTTCGGCCTTGCCTGCCCCATTGGCGGGCATTGGCATCGTCGCGGTGCTTGTCATCGCTTTCGGGCTGGATGTTCCGCGCGTGGGGGATCTGGCCTCGATCCAGGGCGGGCTGCCGACGCTGCATCTGCCGATGGTTCCGCTGACCTGGCAGACCCTCGAAATCATTTTGCCCTATGCCCTGATTCTGGCCGCCATCGGCTTGATCGAAAGCTTGCTGACACTGAATCTCGTGGGCGACATCACGGGCCAGCGCGGGGGGGCCAGTCAGGAATGCGTAGCGCAGGGTGTCGCGAACACGGTTACCGGGTTCTTCGGTGGTATGGGCGGTTGCGCGATGATCGGTCAGTCGATGATCAACGTGAAATCGGGGGGACGGACCCGGCTGTCGGGTGCTGCCGCGGCTATCTTCCTGCTCAGCTTCATCCTGTTCGGATCGGCCCTGATCGAGCTTATCCCGCTGGCGGCACTGGTGGGGGTGATGTTCATGGTGGTCATTGGCACCTTCGCCTGGAACAGCCTGCTGATCTTGCGTAAAATTCCCCTCACCGACGCGGCGGTGATGATCCTCGTCACGATCGTCACGGTCTGGACGGATCTTGCGACGGCTGTCGTGGTCGGCGTAATCGTGTCGGCGTTGGCCTATGCATGGAACAACGCCAAGCGGATCCACGCGCGCACGCGGATGACGCCCGAGGGGGCCAAGGTCTACGCGATCGAGGGGCCGCTCTTCTTTGGCTCCACCGACGGGTTTTCCGAAATTTTCTCTCCGGAGGAGGATCCCGCGGTGGTCATTGTCGATTTCGCCGACAGCCGGGTGGTGGATCAATCGGCGTTGCAGGCCATCGATGCGCTGGCGGTGAAATACGAGGCCGCGGGCAAGCAACTGCAATTGCGGCATCTTTCGCGCGATTGCCATCGTTTGCTGCTGCGGGCGGGCCAGCTTGTGCGAGAGGCCGGAGATGATCCCGATTACGGCCTCGCCGTCAATTACGGGGTGCGCGCCGGTTCGCTTGGCGGCGCACATTGAGGGCGCAGCCTTTCACCCGGGGCTTGATCCGGTTGCGCTCATAACGGATAAGACGGCAGCAAACGGAGAGGGTCATGCGAGCACGTATCTATCAGCCCGCACGCAATGCGATGCAATCGGGCACTGCCAAGACGCGCGGATGGGTGCTGGAATTTGCGCCCGAAACCACGCGGCAGATCGATCCGCTCATGGGGTGGACCAGTTCCGCCGATACGCAGGCCCAGGTGCGGCTTCAGTTCGACACCAAGGAAGCGGCCCTGGAATACGCGCGCGACCACGCCATCGAAGCAGTCGTTCTGAACCCGCAGAAACGCCGTCAAAACGTCCGCGCGGGCGGATATGGCGAGAATTTCGCGACATCCCGCAGGGGCGTCTGGACCCATTGATGCTGTAAGCCTTGCCTGGGAATTTCCCGTGGAAGGCGAAGGTTGACCGGGATCCAAATGTGGTATGTCGGCCCGACGGGATCAACCAAGCGACCTACGCAAATCGCGTCGCCTGCAGGGCTCGGCAACGGTCGGCCGGATCTCCTCACGTTCGATGTCGCCAACCAGATCGGTGAAGACTTCCGGGGTCTGACATGTGCGTCCGCGTCGCCGCCTGCGGGCCGATGCATCGGGCGCACCAGCACCCGCTCGCCCTTGCGCGCTCCATCCACTCCAGCGCCAACCGCGCTGATCGCGCCGCAGCAGGGGATCTCACGGCGCGGTGGCAGCGGAGCCTGGCAGCGGGCGCCTGCGAGATGCTGTCGCCGCACAAGGCGGGTGTGGCGCGCCGCGCTGCCGCGGCGACCGGCCTCGGCGGGGAAGAAGTTGAACTGCTCGTCATCATCGAAGGTGTCAGGCAGGCCCGGGCGCTGCATCGCCATGCCGCCGTCGCGAGCGCAAAGCGGCTGGGGCGCGGCTTGCGGAAAGCGCGCGCCCGAGGATCAGACCTCGACAACCACCTTGCCGAGCGCCTGACCGCCTTGCAGTCGGGCATAGGCGTCGCCGACCTGCGCAAGAGTGAATGACCGCTCGTCCAGCAAGGGCTTCACGGCGCCGCTATCCACCAGCTTGGCCAGGTCCGCGAGGATCTGCCCGTGCACCTCGCG
>NZ_JBRBUA010000084.1:0-29148 GCF_052826345.1 Brevirhabdus sp.
CAGGTGGCGGCGCTGGCCGACGACGTGGCCTACAACAACCACGATCTGCACGACGGGCTGCGCGCGGGGCTGTTCACAGACGATGAGGTGGCGCAGCTGCCGATCGTGTCGGATGCCTACGCACAGGTCGACCGCCTGTACCCCGGGCTCGACGCAAGCCGTCGTCGGCATGAGGCATTGCGCCGCGTCTTCGGCGCGATGGTGGCCGATGTGATCGACACCTCGCGCGCGGCGCTGCGGGCGGCAAACCCCGCATCCGCCAAGCAGATCCGCATGTTGGGCCGTCCGGTGGTGCTGTTTTCCAATGCGCTGTGGCACGACCTCAAGCAGATCAGGACGTTCCTTTTCACACGTATGTATCGTGCTCCCCGCGTGATGGAGGAACGCGCCGAAATCACGAAAGTGGTCAAGGCGCTGTTCGCGCTCTACATGGCCGAACCAACGCTTCTGCCGAGCGAATGGCGCGGGGATGTGGCGCAGGCATCGGACCGGACAGCGCTGGCCCGTCTCCTTGCCGATTACATTGCCGGGATGACGGACCGGTTTGCCCTTCAGGAACATGCGCGCCTGACGGGCCGGTCTGATTGGGCGCAGAGTGCCCTGGGACGGGTCGGAAGGAACGACTGATGGCAATCGAGGACGCGGGCGCATTGGCGCCGGTCATGGCGTTCGCCCTGGTGGGCGGGCTGGGGGTGGGATCGCAGTGGCTGGCCTGGCGGCTGCGGATGCCCGCCATCGTGCTGATGCTGCTGGCAGGCATCATCGTGGGGCCGGTGCTGGGCATCTTCGACCCGGCGCGCGACATCGGGGTGTTGACGGGGCCGATCATCTCCATCGCCGTGGCCATCATCCTGTTCGAGGGCGGGCTGACGCTCAGCCTGCATTCCCTGCGCGATGCGGCGCAGGGGGTGCGGCGGCTGGTTTTCGTCGGCGCGCCGCTGGGCTGGCTGCTGTCGACGCTGGCGCTGCGTTATGTGGCGGGGCTGGGCTGGGAAAGCGCGGCCGTCTTCGGCGGCATCATGATCGTGACCGGCCCCACGGTGATCGCGCCGCTGCTGCGCCAGGCGCGTCTGGCGCATCGCCCCGCCGCCTTGCTGCAATGGGAGGCGATCCTGAACGACGCCATCGGCGCGCTGGCGGCGGTGCTGGCCTTCGAGGTGGTGCTGGTGCTGCATACCGCGACGACGGTGGGCAGCGCGCTGGGTGAACTGCTGTTGGGGATCGTCGTGGCGCTGGTGCTGGGCACGGCGGGCGGGCTTGGCATCGCTGCGGTGTTCCGCCGTGGCCATGTGCCCGAATACATGAAGGTGCCGGTGCTGTTCACCGTGCTGTTGGGCATCTTCGCGATATCCGACGCGGTGCTGCACGAAAGCGGCCTGCTGGCCGTGACCGTCATGGGCGTCGTCATCGCCAACGCCAACCTGCCCAGCTACGAGGAACTGCGCCGGTTCAAGGAACATGCGACGGTGCTGCTGGTTTCGGGCGTGTTCATCCTGCTGGCGGCCTCCCTCGACTTCGCCACGCTGGGCACGCTGAACTGGCGCGCGGCGCTGTTCGTGGCGGTGGTGATCCTGCTGGCGCGGCCCGCGACGGTGCTGCTGTCGCTGGTGGGCAGCGGCATTCCCTATCGCGAACAGATCCTGGTGGCGCTGACCGGACCGCGCGGGGTGGTGCTGGTCGCGGTGGCGGGGCTGTTCGGGGAACGGCTGATGGCGCTTGGCATCGCCGACGGGGCGCTGATCGCGCCGCTGGCCTTCGTGCTGGTGGCGGTCACGGTGGTGCTGCACGGGTTTTCGCTGCACCCCTTCGCACGGCTGATGGGGCTGACGGCCTCGGCGGAGCCGGGCGTGCTGCTGGTCGGCGGCTCGCGCTGGACCACGGCGTTGGGGGAGCTTTTGCTAAAGGCCGAAGTGCCCGTGCTTGTGACCGATCCGAACCATGCCCACCTGCGCGGCCCGCGGCGCGCGGGGCTGCGGACATTCTATGGCGATGTGCTGTCCAAGGCCGCCGAGCGCGGGCTGGAGCTGGTCAGCTATGAAACCGTCGTCGTCGCGACCGACAACGATGCCTACAACACGCTGGTCGCGACCGATCTGGGGCCGGAATTCGGCCGCACGAACGTCTATCAGATCGGCAAGGCCAAGGGCGAAAGCGCGCGGCACGCCTTGCCCTCGACGCTGGGCGGGCGCGAATTCGGCAATGCGGAAACCTATGATGAGCTTGACCGCATGATCCGCGAGGGCTGGCAGATGCGCCTGACCCGGCTGAGCGAGGAGTTCTCCTTCGAGGACTGGCGCGCCAGCAGGCCGCATTCGGTGCTGATGGCACGGATCGCCCCTTCGGGCGAGATCCGGTTCACCGAAAACGACGGCGATCAGAAATTTCCGGCCGACACGCGGCTGATTTCCATCCGTCCGCCGCAGGAAGACATAAACAAGGCCAATCCCGCCAAGCGCGCGGCCGCATCCAAGGCCGCTGACATTGACGCCAAATAGAGGCATGTTAAACCCCGGCTGACCCAATTTCAGGCTGGACCCCATGAATCTTTTCACCGAAATCCGCGCGCTCGTTCTTCAATGCCTTGACGAGATGCGCCGGGATGCGCTGCTGCCCGAGGGGCTGACCTTCGACAATGTCGCGGTCGAGCCGCCGCGCGACGCGGCGCATGGCGACATGGCGACCAACGCGGCGATGGTGCTGGCCAAACCGGCCGGGAAAAAGCCGCGCGACATCGCCGAGGCGCTGGCCGCCCGGATGCAGGCCGACGACCGCATTGCGGTGGCCGAGGTGGCCGGGCCGGGATTTCTGAACATCAGGCTGGCGCCTGCCGTCTGGCACCGCGTCATCCAGGCGGCGCTGGCGGCAGGGCCGGATTTCGGCCGGTCCGATCTGGGGCAGGGGCGGCGGGTCAGCGTCGAATATGTCTCCGCCAACCCGACCGGCCCGCTGCATGTGGGCCATGTCCGCGGCGCGGTCTTTGGCGACGCGCTGTCCAGCCTGCTGGATTTCTCGGGCCACGAGGTGACGCGCGAATATTACATCAACGACGGCGGCGCGCAGGTCGACGTGCTGGCCCGCTCGGTCTATCTGCGCTATCTTGAGGCCCATGGCCAGGACGTGGCGTTCGAGGACGGCACCTATCCCGGCGACTACCTGATCGCCGTGGGCGCCGCGCTCAAGGACAAGGTCGGCGACGCCTACGTCGGGCAGTCCGAAGACGTCTGGCTGAGCGACGTGCGCGTTTTCGCCACCGACGCGATGATGGACCTGATCCGCGCCGATCTGGAATCGCTCGGCGTGCGGATGGACAGCTACTTCTCCGAAAAATCGCTCTATGGCACCGGGCTGATCGAGGCCGCGCTGAAGGATCTGGAAGGCAAGGGGCTGATCTACGAAGGCGTGCTGGAGCCGCCCAAGGGCAAGACCCCCGAGGATTGGGAGCCGCGCGAGCAGACGCTTTTCAAATCGACCGAACATGGCGACGACGTGGATCGGCCGGTCAAGAAATCCGACGGCAGCTGGACCTATTTCGCCCCCGATATCGCCTATCACTACGACAAGGTGCAGCGCGGCTATGATGAGCTGATCGATGTGTTCGGCGCCGATCACGGCGGCTACGTCAAACGGATGAAGGCGGCGGTGTCGGCGCTGTCGGGCGGGCGTGTGCCGCTCGATGTCAAGCTGACGCAGCTTGTGCGCCTGTTCAAGAACGGCGAACCCTTCAAGATGTCGAAACGCGCGGGCACCTTCGTCACCCTGCGCGATGTGGTCGATCAGGTCGGCCCCGACGTGACGCGATTCGTCATGCTGACGCGCAAGAACGACGCGCCGCTCGATTTCGATTTCGCCAAGGTGCTTGAGCAATCCAAGGACAACCCGGTTTTCTACGTCCAATACGCCCACGCCCGCATCTGTTCGGTGCTGCGCAAGGCCGGAGAGGCCGGGCTGGACGTCACGGATGCGGCGCTGGCAGGGGCGGACATGTCGCTCGCCAGCCATGAGGATGAGCTCGCGCTCGCGCGCAAGCTGGCCGAATGGCCGCGTCTGGTCGAGATCGCCGCCCGCGCGCATGAGCCGCACCGCGTGGCGTTCTACCTCTACGAGTTGGCGTCGGAGCTGCATGGCTTGTGGAATAAAGGCAATGAAAACCCGGACTTGCGTTTTCTGCAAAGCAGTGTGCCAAATGCCTCACTCGCGAAAATAGCGATGATCCGGGCAACAGCCGTTGTCATTTCATCCGGTCTTGGTATTCTTGGTGTCACCCCGTTGACGGAGATGCGCTGACAAAAGCGCACGCAGCGCGGGGCAGAGGCAGAGACATAACATCCCGTTGGCATGTATCGACGGGAAAAGGGGCAGATGATGGCAGACGTGCAGTTCAATGCATTCGATTCCGAACGCGTGGAATCGACGGGAATCACCGCGAGTTTCGTAAATCTCACCGGCGCCGCGCTTTCGGTCGGGCTGGTCGCGGGCCTTGGGGTCTGGGGCTACAACCTGACCGTCCGCGATGTGGCGGAGGTGCCGGTCATCCGCGCCCTGGCCGGGCCGATGCGCGTGCAGCCGGAAAACCCCGGCGGCGAGCAAGCGGCCCACCAGGGCCTGTCGATCAACGGGTTGCAGGCCGCCGGTGAGGCCGCGGCACCCGCCGATCGGCTGGTGCTTGCGCCGCGGCCTGTGGATCTGTCCACCGAGGATGCGGTGACGCGCCCCGTGCAGGTGGCCGAGGCGCGCATGCCGACGACCGACGCGCGCACCGCCAGCGACCTGCCGGTCGATGATGCGCTGCGCCTCGATGCGCCGCGCGATGGCGGCATGGCAACGGTTCCGATGTCGTCGGCCGGCGCGGTCAAGGCCGCGATGCTGACCGCCGATGCCGACGCCGCGCCGCAGGCCGGGATGCAGATCAACATGGTGTCCGTCGAAGCGCCGGGGCTGCGCAGCTCGGAGCGTCCGTCGCCACGACGCGATTACGTGCGCACCGCATCGCTCGACACGCGCACCGATGCGGCCGCGATCTACCGCGCTGTCGCCGAAGCGCAGGGGCAGGGACAGGCACAGGGACAGAACGAGGCACGGCGGCAGGCGAAGGCACAGGCACAGGCGGACGAAATCGATCCCGCGACGCTCAAGCGCGGAACGCGTCTCGTGCAGCTCGGCGCATTTGATTCCACCGAAACCGCAAAGGCCGAATGGGCGCGCATTTCCGGCAGCTTCGGCACCTACATGGATGGCAAGCAGCGCGTCATCCAGAAGGCCACAAGCGGCGGGCGCACCTTCTATCGGCTGCGCGTGGCGGGCTTCGACGGGCTGAGCGATTCCCGGCGTTTTTGCAGCGTGCTGTTGGCGGGCAAGACCGCCTGCATCCCCGTCGTCGCGCGGTGATCCGGCACGCGGCCTGCATCCTCGGTTGCGAGGGGCCCGAACTGGGCCGCGCCGAGGCCGCGTTTTTCGCCCGGACGCAGCCCTGGGGCTTCATCCTCTTCGGCAGAAACATCGAGACGCCCGCGCAGCTGCGCGGGCTTTGTGCCGCGCTGCGCGATGCCGTGGGCTGGCAGGCGCCGATCCTGATCGACCAGGAAGGCGGCCGGGTGGAGCGTATGGGGCCGCCGCACTGGCGCCACTGGTCCCCCGCGCTGGAGGATGCCTCCGGGCTGGAGTCCGCCGCGCTGGCGCGCGCGATGTGGTTGCGCGGGCGGCTGATCGCGGCTGATCTGGCCGATGTCGGCATCGATGTGAACTGCGCGCCGCTGGCCGACCTGGTGGAACCTGAAACCCACCCGATCCTGAAAAACCGTCTTTATGGCGGCGATGTCGATACCGTCGTTGCCGCGGCGCGCGCGTTGGCCGAGGGGCAACTGGCGGGCGGGGTGCTGCCGGTGCTCAAGCACCTGCCGGGATACGGCCGCGCGCATGTCGACAGCCACAAGGCCCTGCCGCGCACCGATATGCCGCGCGAGACGCTGTTGGCCCGCGATTTCGCGCCCTTCCGCCTGCTGCGCGACATCAGGATGGGGATGACCGCGCATATGGTGGTGTCCGCCTATGATGAGGCGCCCGCCACCTGCTCAGCCGCGGTGATCGACATGATCCGGCGCGAACTGGGCTTTGACGGGCTGTTGATGACCGATGATATCTCGATGCGGGCGCTGTCGGGCAGCGTGGCCGCGCGCAGCCGCGACGCGATCGCGGCAGGCTGCGATCTGGTCCTGCATTGCAACGGCGCGCTGGAAGAGATGCGCGCGGTGGCGGATGCGGCAGGCGCCCTCGGCACCACGGCGCAAACCCGCGCGTCGCACGCGCTCGCGCAGCGCCGACCGCCCGACGGCCTTGACATCGGCGCGCTGGAGGAAGAGCGTCGGCGCCTGATCGAAACACGGCGGCTGGATGGCTGACGAACACGCAGATTTCGAAACGACCGCGACCCCCCCTGCCGTCGATGCCCGCATCGCCGCCGAGGCGCTGATCGTCGATGTCGATGGCTTCGAGGGGCCGCTCGATCTGTTGCTGAACCTGTCGCGCACGCAAAAGGTGGACCTGCGCAAGGTCTCGGTCCTGGATCTCGCGGTGCAATACCTCGGTTTCGTGGAACGGGCCAAGGCGCTCAGGATCGAGCTTGCCGCCGATTACCTGGTGATGGCGGCCTGGCTGGCGTTTCTGAAAAGCCGCCTGCTGCTGCCCCCCGATCCGCGCGACGAAGGGCCCAGCGGTGCCGAGATGGCCGCGCATCTGGCCTTTCAGCTGGAGCGTCTGGCCGCGATGCGCGATGCCGCGGAGGCGTTGATGGCGCGCGACCAGCTGGGGCGCGATTTCTTTGCCCGCGGTCAGCTGGAGGAGGCGCGCACCGCCACACGCTATACCTATTCGGCCAATCTGCTGGATTTGATGCAGGCCTATGCGCGGCTGCGCACGCGGGATGAATTCCGCCCCTTCGCGATGGACCGCAAGAACCTTTACACGATGGAAGAGGCGCTGGACCGGATGCGCGGTCTGATCGGCTTTTCGGGCGACTGGACGGGGCTTTCGAGCTATCTGCCCGAGGGTTGGCAGGACGAGCCGCAGCGCGCGCGCACCGCCACCGCCGCGACCTTTGCCGCATCGCTGGAGCTGGTGAAACTGGGCGCGATAGAGATGCGCCAGTCCTCGCTTTTTTCGACGATAGAGCTGCGCCGGAGACCCGATGAGCCAAAGTGAACCGCAAGACGCGATTTTCGCGCCCCCCAGCCTGGCCGAGCAGGAACGCATGATTGAGGCGATCCTCTTTGCCGCGCGCGCCCCGGTGAGCGTGCGCGATCTGCAGGCGCGCCTGCCGCATGGCAGCGATCCGGCCGAGGCATTGGTCGCCTTGCGCCGACACTATGACGCGCGCGGCGTGCGGCTTGTGCGGGTGGGCGACGGCTGGGCCTTTCGCACCGCGCCCGATCTGTCGTTTCTGATGCAGAACGAAGTCGTCGAACGGCGCAAGCTATCGCGTGCGGCAATGGAAACGCTGGCGATCATCGCCTATCATCAGCCCACGACGCGCGCCGAGATCGAGGAGATCCGCGGCGTCACCGTGTCGCGCGGCACGATCGATCAGCTGCTGGAGCTTGACTGGATCAAATTCGGCCGCCGCAGGATGACGCCGGGACGCCCGGTGACCTATATGGTGACACAGGGGTTCCTGGACCATTTCGGGCTGGAAACCGCGCGCGATCTGCCCGGGGTGCATGAATTGCGGGCGGCCGGGTTGCTCGACAACAGGCCGCCGCCGGAATTCACCCCCGCCCTGGGCGAGCCTGCCGATGGCAACGGTCATGATGACGACGACAGCGACGCTGCCCAGCAGGAGCAGCTTTTCGAGGATTAGAAAGGGCCGGCAATGAACAGGCTCATCAACATGGTGATCCGCCAGATCGTGAACCGGCTGGTGCGCAGCGGACTGGACAAGGGGATCGACGCGATGGCCAAGCGCAAGGCCGGTGGCGAGACCCGGACCCCCGGCGAGGCCAAGGCGCAGGCTGCCCAAACCAAAGAATCCGTGAAGAGAGCGCGCCAGGCGATGCGGGTCGGGCGGAAGATCGGCAAGTTCTGAGCGGCGCGCAAGCCGCCAGACGCATGGCGCCTGGTGCGCGCGGATAATGAGTATTTGGCCGAGAAGAGATGCGGCGGCGACGCGGCTGCCGGAGCGTCGGCGCTATGTCGGCTTGAAGTGTTTCGACAGTTTCAGCCCCTGGCCCTGATAGTTCGAAGCGATGCCCGCGCCGTAGATCTGATCGGGGATCCGGGCCATCCGTTCATAGACCAGCCGGCCGACGGTCTGGCCGTGTTCCAGAACGAAGGGTGCTTCGTGGCACCGGACCTCAAGCACCCCGCGCGAGCCGGTGCCGCCAGCATCGGGGTGACCGAACCCAGGATCGAAGAAGCCCGCGTAATGCACGCGGAATTCGCCGACCATGGCGAGATAGGGGGCCATTTCGGCGGCGCAGTCGAGGGGGATGTGCACCGCTTCGCGGCTGACGAGGATGTAGAAGGCGCCGGGGTCGAGGATGATCCGCCCGCTGTCGGCGCGCACGTCTTCCCAGAACTCGGCGGGCTCATAGGCGCCGATCCGGTCGAGGTCGATGACGCCGGTGTGCGGTTTGGCGCGGTAGCCGACGAGGTTTCCGGCCTCGGGGCGCAGATCGACGGAGAAGGCGAGCCCGTCGTCGATGATCGCTTCGCCGCCGACAAGGCCCACGTCGCGGTGCCGCGACATCAGTTCCGTATCGCTCAATATCGCCTGTCCCCGGCGAAAGCGGATCTGGTTGAGCCGCATGCCCGCGCGCACCAGCACCGAAAACGACCGGGGGCAGATTTCCGCGTAGAGCGGTCCCTGATATCCCATCGCGACGCGATCGAATTCGGTGCCCCCGTCGGTGATCGTGCGGGTCAGCAGATCAAGCCTGCCGGTCGAGGATTTGGCGTTGGCCACTGCCTGCACATCCGGGGGCAGGTGCAGCGCCTCCATCAGGGGCACGACGTAGACGCAGCCTTTTTCCAGCACCGCCCCCTGCCGCAGATCGACGCGGTGCATCTCGAACTCATCCAGACGTTCGGCGACGCGGACGTTGGCCCCGGCGAGAAACGAGGCGCGCACCCGGTAGGCGGTGGTGCCCAGCCGCAGATCGAGGCTGGCGGGCTGGATCTGGGCGTCGATGACCGGATCGCTCGCGCGGATTTCGCCTTGCTGGATCATGCGCTTCAGCGCCTGCGATGGAAGAACGCCGATTTCCGCCATATCGCCCCCGTCCGGTCCTGCCGGTCTGTCTTGCCGCCCCGGCTGACCCGCCTTCATGCGTCGGCCCGCGCGTCGCTCAACAAAAAAGCGCCCGCCACCGCTGAGGTGGGGGCGCTGTTTGAATTGGTCGGGCCAGCAGGACTCGAACCTGCGACCTTCCGTCCCCCAGACGGACGCGCTACCAGGCTGCGCCATGGCCCGACTTGAGCGTCTTCATACCCGATACGTCGCGCGGGGCAAGGGCATTTCCACAAGTTTTTGAGCCTAAAACGGCTCTCTTTCCATGATCGAGTCGCGCAGCGCCTGCAGGCGCCGGTAAAGCGCCGACATCGCGTCCTGTGCATCGCCGCGCGGGGCCTCATGCATCAGCGTCAGGTCGCGCAGCCGCGTGATCACGGGCGCGCGGGGCATCATCAGCGCGTCGTCGTCGGGATCGGCATCGACCTGCGGCAGATCGTGGGCGTGGTCTGCGGCGGCGCCGTCGCCGGGGGCCGGGGCGGTGGGGGCGGCGTCCTGTGCCGGGTGGTCGGGCGTGCGGTCTTGCGACGCCGCCTCGGCGCCATCGTCCTGGCCGGACACCGATTCGCCTGCCGACGGCATATCGTCCGGTTCCGCGACAGCTGCTGTGTCGGACGGGTCGTCGGTCGGGTCGTCGGACGGGTCGTCGGGCAGGGCGGCGGCATGTCGATCTTCGGGAGTGGGTTGGGGCGTTTGCCGCCACGCCACTGCACTTTCTGGCGTCGTTGCGGAATCGCCGTCCCCGGAAGCTGGAGCGGGGGCGGTTGTGTCGGCCTCCGCCTTGTCGGGGGTGGGGGAGACGTCGCTCCGCTTCTCCGGCACCGGGGTGTCGGACGACGGGGCGGGCGCGCCTGCGGGGTGATCTTCGGGCGCGTCTTCGGGTCGATCTGCGGCTGCGCTTCCGGCGGTGTCAGCCGGGGTGCCGGGTCTCACGAAGGGAGAAATCGTCGCGCTGGCGCGCAGGGGCGGGGCCTGCGTGACGGAAGGCTCCTCTTGCATCGCGGCGGCGACTTCGGTTTCGGCACCGTCGAGCTGCGGCGCGAAGCTTGCCACGTGTTTGATGCCCTTTTCGCGCAGGATCTTCTGCACACCGCGGATGGTGATTCCATCGTCGTGCAGCAGCTTCTTGATGCCGCCCAGAAGCATCATGTCCGAGGGGCGGTAATAGCGTCGCCCGCCCGCGCGTTTCAGCGGCTTGACCTGGGGAAACCGACTTTCCCAGAAGCGCAGCACATGGGACGGCGTCCCGAGCCATTCCGAAACTTCGCTGATGGTGCGAAAAGCGTCCGCCGATTTACTCATCCACTAAGGCCTATGTCAGCTGCGGTTTCCCGCTGCGACGCGGTCTTTCATCAGGTAGGACGGCCGGAACGTAAGAACACGGCGCGGCAGGATCGGAACCTCTTCGCCGGTTTTCGGGTTGCGCCCGACCCTGGCGGATTTGTCCCGGATGCTGAAGGTGCCGAAAGACGAGATCTTGACCGTTTCCCCGGCCACGAGCGCATCCGACATATGCTGAAGCACGCTTTCCACCAGCTGGGCGGATTCGTTGCGCGACAGGCCCACCTCGCGGAAGACGGCTTCGCTCAGGTCCATGCGCGTCAAAGTATTTTCGGCCATGACAATTCCCCTTTTTGCGCGAAGCATCGTGGAATTGCGTTTTAAAGTCAATATCAACGGCTTGCGCAACGCGGCGCAAGCAATCTACCAACGCAGGACGACAGCGCCCCAGGCCAGCCCGCCGCCGATCGCCTCGGTGACCAGCAAATCGCCGCGTTTGATCTGGCCGCGTTCCACCCCGACCGACAGCGCCAGCGGGATGGACGCGGCGGAAGTATTGCCGTGATCCTGCACGGTTACGACCACATGATCCATCGCCACATTCATGCGGTTGGCGGTCGCCTTGATGATCCGCAGATTTGCCTGATGGGGCACGATCCAGTCGACATCGCTGCCCTCGAGGCCGATTTTCTCAAGCGCGCCATGCGCGGTTTGCGCAAGTTTTTCGACGGCGTGGCGGAATACCTCACGCCCTTCCATGCGCAGAAATCCGCTGGACTGGTTGGTCGAAACGCCGCCGTCCACATAGAGGATATCGCGGTGACGCCCGTCGGAGTTCAGGTCGACCGACAGGATGCCGCGGTCCTCGGTGCTTCCATCGCCTGTCGCGGCCTCCAGCACCAGCGCACCAGCGCCGTCGCCGAACAGCACGCAGGTCGAGCGGTCCTCCCAGTCGAGGATGCGCGAAAAGGTCTCCGCCCCGATCACCAGGATGCGCTCGGCCTGACCGGCCATGATCAGCGCGTTTGCGTTGGCGAGCGCATAGACAAAGCCCGCGCAGACGGCCTGGATGTCGAAGGCGAAACCGCGGGTCATGCCCAGCTTGGACTGGATCATCGTGGCGGCGGAGGGAAAGGTCAGATCGGGGGTCGAGGTGGCGACGATGATCGCGTCGATGTCCTGGGCCGACAGGCCCGCCTGTTTCAGCGCCGCCTCCGCCGCGGCGGCGCCGATGTCGGATGTGGTCTGGCCGTCGGCCACGAAATGACGTCGTTCGATCCCGCTGCGGCTTTTGATCCATTCGTCGCTGGTGTCGAGCCGTTTTTCGAATTCGGCGTTGGGCACGATACGATCAGGCAGATAATGCCCGACCCCTTTGACGACGGCGCGTAATGTCATTCAGCATCATCCGGGATTTTTTTATCTGTCAGGGCGCCATCTTGATCGTGTGGAACCAGCGATGCAACCCGTGCCGCCAGTCGATCGCTGAACCCCGATTGCGACAGGGTGGAGGCGAGCTTGATCGCCGCGGCGATACCCGTCTCGTCGGAGGAGCCGTGCGATTTGACCACGGTGCCGTTCAGACCCAGAAACACCCCGCCGTTGACCCGGCGCGGGTCGATCCGGTGCGACAGCCTGCGCAGCGAGCCCATCGCCAGCAGCGCCGCCAGTTTCGACATCACCGATATGCCGAAGGCCTGCTTGAGGAAATCGCGGATCAGCCCGGCCGTTCCTTCGCCCGTCTTCAACGCGATGTTGCCGGTGAAGCCGTCGGTGACGATGACATCCACGCGGTCCGAGGGGATATCGCCGCCCTCGACGAAGCCCACGAATTCGAATTGCGCCTCGGCGGCGCGCGCGGAAATCATCTCATGCGCGGATTTGAGCTCGGACCGGCCCTTGTTTTCCTCGGTGCCGACGTTCAGCAGGCCGACGCGGGGGCGGGCGATGCCCAACCCGTTGCGCGCGTAGGATGCCCCCATGAAGGCGTATTGGGTCAGATCGCTTTCGTCGGCGCGCACATCGGCACCCACGTCCAGCATCACGTTGAACCCCTGCGGATTGCGCGACGGCCAGAGGCAGGCGATGGCCGGGCGGGTCACCCCCGGCAGCTTGCGCAGCCGAACCATGCTGACGGCCATCAGCGCGCCGGTGTTGCCGCAGGACACGCAGACCGTGGCCTCGCCCGCGCGCACGCTTTCGATGGCGGACCACATCGAGGTGTCCTTGCCGTGGCGCATGACCTGCGTGGGCTTGTCGTCCATCTTGACGACGCCCTGCGCATCGCGGATCTCGCAGTTGCCCGCGATCCCGCGTTTTTCGATCAGGGGCGTCAGTTCCGCGGCGGGGCCGTGAACGATGAACCGCAGGTCGGGCTCATCCTTCAAGGCGCGCGAAAGCCCCGAAACCACCGCTTCGGGACCCAGATCGCCGCCCATGGCGTCAACGGAAATGACGGTAGCTTTCACGCTACCCCTATGGCGATCGCCGGTATCCGACATGGAGCCGCGATCCCCTTGTGCTTACGCTGCGTCTTCGTCCAGATCGACGTCGGTCGATGCGGCAACCACTTCGCGCTCGGCGTAATGGCCGCAGGCGCCACAGACGTGGTGCGGGCGCTTCAGCTCGCCGCAGTTGGAGCATTCGTTGGGGTTGCCCGCAACGAGCGCATCATGTGCACGGCGCATGTTGCGACGCGATTTCGTGACTTTATTCTGAGGAACAGCCATGTCTCACCCTCGGTGTTCTGGGGTCTGAGACCCGTGAATTGTCTGGTTCTTTGCGCCGCGCACGCTCTCGAAACTCGCTCGCGCGCTGGCTGTAAACGAGGCCGGGAACATACTGCGATTCTGTTCGGGTGCAAGCCCTTTTCTATGTGCGCCATACCCCTCGCGGGCAGAGTGGCGGCCGATTGCGCGCGTCTCACTTCTTCAGCCGGTCGCGCAGATCCGCCAGCCCCGCGAAGGGTTTGACGGCCTCATCGGTCAGCGGCTGCACCCCCGGTTCGGCGAAGATCGCGTCGCCGACGCCGACATCTTCCTTGCGTGGATAATCGGGCAGGGCGAGCGACAGGGCCTCTTGCATGGTCTGGCCCACGTCGATGGTCGGCCGCAGCAGTTCCAGCGTCTCGTCCTCGGGCATCTCGACCTCGCCGTCGATCTCCTCTTCCGGGATGTCGGGGACGAAACGGCGGCGGACGGGGGTGTCGATGCGCGTGCGCACCGGCTCCAGCGTCACGACGCAAGGTTGAACAACCGTCGCGACCAGTCGCGCGTCCAGCACCCATTCCTCGCCGTCGCCGCGCGCCAGATCACCGGCGAACGACAGCTCGCGCAGCTCCGAAAGGTCAAGCCTGCGGGCCAGTTCCGCCAGCGCGGCGGCCTCGGGCGTCAGCTCGAACGCGTGGTGGCCGCGTTTGCGCAGATCGTTCAGCCGGACGGGGTGGGATGCAACAATGCCGTTGTCAGCGTCGTTCATGGGGAAGTCCTCATTGATATGGCCTGCGTCCTTCTGTAAGCGGGATATGAGCGAACGTCAGGCAAGACAAGAGGTTGGTATGCAAAGGCTGAGGCAGGCGATCCGGGGCGCTCTGGCGGGCGGTCTGTTACTGGCCGTGGCCGGTTGCACGAGCGTCTATAGAAACCACGGCTACGTGCCCACCGATCTGGAACTGGCCGAGGTCAAGGTCGGCAAGGACACGCGCGAAACCGTGGCCAAGTCGATCGGGCAGCCGACGTCCTCGGGCGTGCTGGGACAGGATGCGTGGTACTACGTCGGATCGCGCTTCGAGCAATACGCCTTTCGCGCACCGCGCGCCGTGTCGCGCGAAATCGTCGCCGTGTCCTTCGCGCCCTCCGGCACCGTCGAGAACATAGAGCGTTTCACCCTGCGCGACGGCCGCGTCGTGGCGCTGTCGCGCCGCGTGACCGACAGCAACATCAAGGGCGTTTCCTTCCTGCGGCAGTTGCTGGGCTCGATCGGCCAGATCAACCTGGACCAGTTCCTGAACTAGCGTCATGAAGTGGCGTCCTGAAGCAATGTCGGGGCGCGGGCGGCGGCGAAGCTTTCGCCGCCTGCTCACCCCTTGTCGGGGCTTCTATGCGGGCGGCTCATCCTTCGGCTCGAATTCCAGCGCGACGCCGTTGATGCAATAGCGCAGGCCGGTGGGCTTGGGGCCGTCGGGAAAGACATGCCCCAGATGCGCGTCGCAGGCGTTGCAATGCACTTCGGTCCGGCGCATGAAAAAGCCGTTGTCCTGGCTTTCGCCGACGTTTTCCGCCGCGATCGGCTGATAGAACGATGGCCATCCCGTGCCGCTGTCGAATTTATGCGCCTGGTCGAAGACCGGCGTGCCGCAGCCGACGCATCTGTAGACGCCGGGCGTCTTCGGGAAATTCTCATGCGTGAAGGCGCGTTCGGTCCCGTGCTTGCGGGTGACCTTATAGGCCAGATCGGAAAGCTGTGCTTTCCATTCCGCGTCGGACTTCTGGATCTTCTGCATCTGCATCTTCCTTTTGAAAGCGCCGCCATCTGTGCGCTAGGGTGGGGGTGCATTCCCCGTATCTAGGTCGGACACAGCCTTGCGCAAAGACGAGACGTTCAATTCCCCGCTGTTGCCGCGCGGCCGCTTTACCGCGCGGATGGCCGGATCGGATGCCGACCTGCGCGCGGCGCAGGCGCTGCGCCATCTCGCGTTTCGCGGCGGGAACAGCGACAGGCCCGGCGCCGCGCTCGACCGCGACGACCACGACGGCGCCTTCAGCCATGTGCTGGTCGAGGACGGTGCCACATCGACGCTGGTGTGCTGTTTCCGGCTGCTGGTGCTGCACGGTGCCGCGGATCTGGCGCGCAGCTACGCGGGCGCGGTCTACGATCTGCGCGCCCTGCGCCGCTTCGACGCGCCGATGCTGGAAATGGGCCGGTTCTGCCTGCATCCCGACTGGCACGATCACGACATCCTGCGCGTGGCCTGGGCCGCCGCGACGGCGATCGTCGATGCCCGCGGTGTGCGCCTGCTGTTCGGCTGCGCATCATTCGCGGGCACCGATCCGCAGGCCTATGCCAGCACGTTCTCGCTGTTGTCGCGGCACCATCTTGGCCCCGCGCGATGGCTGCCGCGGCGCCGTGCGGCCGAAACGCTGCCGCTGCGCAACGCGGGCGGGGCGGGCCTGGCGGGCGCGGATGCGCGGCGCGGCAAGCGCGACATGCCGCCACTGTTGCGCAGCTATCTGGGCATGGGCGGCTGGGTCGGGGATCACCTGGTCGTCGACCGGGATCTGGGCACGATGCATGTGTTCACCGCGCTGCAAACCGATGCGGTGCCGCAGGCGCGGGCGCGGCTGCTGCGCGGCCTTTTGGCGGCGGCGCGTTGAGATCCGCACGCCCCCGGCCAACACGCCTCCAACCTGCAAGCTCTTGACCCGCAGGCTCTTGACCCTCAGCCGGGGCGGCGATAGCTGCGGCGGATGGCACGCGCACCGCTTCTCCAACTCTCCGACATTTCGCTGACCTTCGGCGGCGAGCCCGTCTTCGACGCCCTCGATCTGGTCGTGCAACCCGGTGACAGGGTGGCGCTGGTGGGGCGCAACGGCTCGGGGAAATCCACGCTTCTCAAGGTGATGGCGGGGCTGGTCGAACCCGACCGCGGCGCCCGCGTGCTCGCACCTGCAACGACCGTCGGCTACATGGATCAGGACCCCGATCTGTCGGGGTACGAGACGCTGGGCGATTTCGCATGCTCTGCACTGGACCCGGGCGAATCCTATCGGGTGGACATGGCGGCAGAGGGGCTGAAATTCAGCGCGGAAACGCCCGTCAGCACCGCCTCGGGCGGCGAACGGCGGCGCGCGGCGCTGGCCAAGCTGCTGGCCGAGGCGCCCGAGCTGATGCTGCTGGACGAGCCCACGAACCACCTGGATATCGAGGCGATCGCCTGGCTGGAGGATCAGCTGCGCCAGACCCGCAAGGGCTTCGTGCTGATCAGCCACGACCGCGCGTTCCTGCGCCGGCTGACCCGCGCCACGCTGTGGATCGACCGCGGCGCGGTGCGCCGTCAGGAAAAGGGGTTCGACGCCTTCGAGGACTGGCGCGACAAGATCTGGGCCGAAGAGGACGACGCCCGCCACAAGCTGAACCGCAAGATCAAGGCCGAGGCCAAATGGGCCGTCGAGGGGATCAGCGCCCGGCGCACCCGCAATCAGGGACGCCTGCGCGCCCTGGCGCAGCTGCGCGAGACCCGCGCGGGCATGACCCGCCGCCAAGGCACCGCGGAAATGGCGCTGGAACAGGGGCCGCAGTCGGGTCGGCTGGTGGCCGAGGCCAAGAGCGTGGGCCTGAGTTTCGACAAGCCGATCGTGCAGGATTTCAACCTGAAGATCATGCGCGGCGACCGGATCGCCTTTGTGGGGCCGAACGGGGTGGGCAAGACCACGCTGCTGAAGCTGCTGATGGGCGAGATCGCCCCCGATACGGGCACGATCCGGTTGGGCAAGAACCTGGTGGCCGCGATTTTCGACCAGAACCGCGCGCGGCTGGACGATGACATGACATTGTGGGACAGCCTGACCGGCGACCCGGAGATGCGCGTGTCGGGCAAGGCGGACCAGATCCTGGTGCGGGGTCAGCCGAAACATGTCGTGGGATACCTCAAGGAATTCCTGTTCGACGAAGGCCAGGCCCGCGCGCCCGTCCGGTCGCTGTCGGGCGGCGAAAAGGCGCGGCTGCTGCTTGCCAAGATCATGGCACGCGAATCCAACCTGCTGGTGATGGACGAGCCGACCAACGATCTGGATGTCGAAACGCTCGACCTGCTTCAGGATCTGCTGGCCGACTACAAGGGGACCGTCCTGCTGGTCAGCCACGACCGCGACTTCATCGACCGCGTCGCGGGCACCACCGTCGCGATGGAAGGCGACGGCCGTGCGACCGTCTATGCCGGCGGCTGGAGCGACTATCAGGCGCAACGCCAGATACCGCGCGCCGATGCTGCCTCCGCCGCGCCGTCGCGAGACGCGAAAGCCGCGCCCCCCGCGGTGGCCCCCGCAGGCAAGCCGACGTCGAAACCGCCCGCCCCGGCGCTCAGCTTCACCGAACGCCACCGGCTCGACGCGCTGCCCGAAGAAATCGCACGGCTGGAGGCGGAGATCGCGAAGCTGGAGCAGTTCCTGGCCGACCCCGATCTTTTCTCGAAAGAGCCTGCGAAATTCGCCAAGGCGACCGACGCGCTGAGCGCGCGGCAGGCGGCGCTGGCCGAATGTGAGGAGGACTGGCTTCAACTGGCGGAAAAGGCGGAAGCCGCAAGCCGCTGACCCACGGGGCGCGCGCCCGCCTTCGGCGAGAGTATTTGGCGAGAAGAAGCCGGGGCGCCGCCGCTTCCTTTTCTTCTTCTTGGAAAAAATTACTCGCGCCGCAGGCAATCGCGCCGCATCGGACGGGGGGCTGGGCGGTGTGTCGGTGCTAGGGTGCCAGATGAATGCGAAAGGCCTCGCGCAGCCGGGCATCCAGCGCCGGGTCGAACCGGGCCGGGGCGGGGCCGGAGAGGATCTGCTCCTTGCGCGCGGTCGCGGCCTCGATCAGCTCGGGCCGGCCCTTTTCCTGCCATTCCTTGGGCGAGCTGCGGTTGGCCAGCGCGGGATAGACATATTCGGTCTGCATCAGCTCCAGGGTCTGGTCCTGTCCCAG
Source organism: Brevirhabdus sp. (assembly GCF_052826345.1). NCBI lineage: Bacteria > Pseudomonadati > Pseudomonadota > Alphaproteobacteria > Rhodobacterales > Paracoccaceae > Brevirhabdus > Brevirhabdus sp. Next base: position 18,239 of record NZ_JBRBUA010000084.1, read on the forward strand.
ATAATGGCCGGGGCCGCCCATGCAGACGGCGCGCATGACCTCAAGGCTCAGGCTGTCATCGTTGACCTCGATGCCGCGCACGCAACGCAGCGCCTGGCCGAGCAGGTCGTCCGCCAGGATCAGGCTTTCGTGGCAAAAGCCGAGCAGCGATCCGTGCATTCCCGCCGCCTCATAGACCATGTTGAGACCGGCGAGCCCCGCCATGACGTTGGATATGCCCTGTTCCCAGCCTGCCTGCATGTCGGGCAGCTTGGAATCCGCGATGCCCGCCGCGGCGCCGCCGGGCAGCCCGTAGAAGCGGTGCATCTGCGCGCACCCCGCCGTCAGCAGGGCCTGCTCTCCCGAGCCGCCCGACATTGCCCCGGAGCGAAGATCCGACACGAAAGGCCAGGTCCCGAAGATCGCGGGGTGCCCCGGCGCGAGCGCGTTGACATAGACCACCCCCGCCAGGCATTCGGCCACCGCCTGGACGATGGCCCCCGCGATGGGGGCGGGCGCGGTGGCGCCGGCCTGTCCCGCGCTCAGCAACAGAACGGGCATGCCCGCGCGGATGCAGGCTTCCATCACCAGGCAGCTTTCGGTGGCGAATTTCATCGGCGGCACGACGAAGCAGTTCGAGTTCGAGACGAAAGGCCGCGCGCGCCAGGCCGCGTCGCCGCCCGCAATCATGTGCAGCATGTCCATGCAGCCCGGTACATGCGCCACCTCGACGAAGCTGGTGCCGACATGTTTCGCAGTGCCCGAACAGCAGGCGTAGAGCGTGTTGATGTCCATCTCGTAATTGTCGAGCACATCGCGGCAGACCATGGGACGCTGGACAAAATGCACATTGTCCAGCCGATCCGCGATACGGGCGGCATCATGCAGGTCCTGCACCGTGGAGTCGCGGTATGACCGGTCCTTGACGTCGACCATGTGCACGGCCGCGCCGGCCGTGCCGTAATGCACCCTCGTCCCCGACAGCAACAGATCATGCGCGGGGTCGCGGCCGTGCAGCGTGATGTCGCGCGCGGCCTTTGCCAGCATGTCCTCGACCAGCGCGCGCGGAAAGCGCAGGCGCCCGTCCTCTCCCTCCCGCGCGCCTGCCGCCACCATCGCCGTGACGCCGGAGGCGGGCGCGTCGGCCAGACCGATCTGTTCCAGCGCATCCAGTGCTGCGTGATGAATTCGGGTGATTTCATCTGCGGTGAGCGGGTTGAACGTGCCGCCCGGCAGCCCGCCCCGGACCGGGCGCATTGCACAAGGCAGCGGCGCGCTGCGGGCGGCGTGGCGGGCGGCGCGACCGCCGGAGCGGCGAGAGACATGGTGATGCATGGGAGTATCCGACGACTGGAAAGCTGGAAGAGAAGACGGCGAACGAAGGGCTATGCGCTATTGCGGCGCGCCGCGCGCCGCCCGGCCGCGACAGGCGCCGATCGTGCGAATCGTGATGATCAGGATCGCGTCGGTTCGGTCCATGGGTCCTCCTGCCTGCGATCCATCATCGCCGCAGCGGCGGCTGCCGTCTTGTCTGTTTGCGGCATCTGCAAAAATGTCACGAACGTGATCGTCCCTGCCTCGAAAATGCCGCATTTCGGCGGATTGAAGGCTTGAAAACAAGGCTGTTCGGCAAGATATCGCCACCAGAGGCCACAGAATTCGATTTGCCCTAAAACCTTCGGAACAAATCGCGTTTTGTCGCGTCTGTTCACCAAGGGTCGCCGGAACAGCGGCTCGTGAACGCCTGCACGTAAGAGGCAGGAAACGATTATAGGAGAGTGAAGATGAAAATCCTGTCGACAGCAGCAGCTATCGCACTTGCAAGCGCCCCGGCATTCGCGGGCAGCCTGAGCCAGCCGGTCGAAGAGCCCGTTCTGGCCGCTCCGGTCGCGCCGGTTCTGAACTTCGGCAACGATTGGTCGGGCGCCTACGTCGGTGCTCAGGTCGGTTACGGCAACATGAACAGCGACGGCGCAGTCAATGGCAGCGGCAACGGCCCGCTGGGTGGCGTTCACGCCGGTTACCAGTACGACATGGGCAGCCTGGTTCTGGGTGGCGAGCTTGACTACAACGCCGCCGACATCAGCCTGGACAACAACAACGGCAGCATCGACAAGCTGGCCCGCCTGCGCGGCAAAGTCGGCTACGACCTGGGCCGCACCATGGTCTACGGCACCGCGGGCGCAGCCTACGGCGAGATCAACCTGGCCGGTACCAGCTATGACGAAAACGGCTACACCGTCGGTGCAGGCGTCGACTACATGCTGACCGACAACGTCATCCTGGGTGGCGAGCTGAACTACCAGAAGTTCACCGACGTGGGCGGCACCGCCGGCAACGACGTGGACGCGACCACCGTTCAGGCGAAAGTGTCCTACAAGTTCTGATCGGACGCAGCGTTCAGGACAACGAGACCTCGAAGGGCGCCCCGGTAGGGCGCCCTTTTACGTGGCGGCGATCAATCACGCCCACATGACCGGGAATAACGCGCGCGTGCCTCAGATGTCGCGCGCGGCTTGCCTGGCCGCATCGTAAACCGCCATGACGTCCTCGCGCGTGCAGTCGAAACCGCCGACACTCACCCGGATGACAAAACGGCCGCGGTGCGTGGTCTGCGTCAGATATACCAAGCCCCGGTCGTTGATCCGTTGCAACAGATCGGCGTTCCAGCTGTCGGCCTGCTGCGCCTCCATGCCCGGCTGCGCGCGCGCGCGAAAGGTGAAAAGCGCAAGCCGCGGTTCCGTCACGATCTCGAAGCCGGGATCGGCGCGGAAACGCTCCGCCAGCTCGGCCGCCCAGGTGACGTGATCGCGGATGCGCGCGCGCAGCCCGTCCAGCCCGTAGGCGCGAAGCGTGAACCAGATCTTGAGCGCGCGAAACCGCCGCCCGAGCGGCACCGTCCATTCATTGAAGTTGACGATCTCGTCCTGACCCTGGGTCTGAAGGTAGTCGGGTCGCAATCCCAGCGAACGGATCTGCGCGGCGGGATCGGCCAGGAACTGGACCGAGCAGTCGAATTGCACGCCCAGCCATTTGTGCGGGTTGAACACGATGCTGTCGGCCCCGTCCACGCCCTGCCAGATCGCGCGGAATTCCGGGCAGATCATCGCGGAGCCCGCCCAGGCCGCGTCGACATGGGTGTAAAGGCCCTCTTCCTTGGCGACATCGATGATCCGCGCCACCGGATCGCTGGCCCCGACAGAGGTGCCGCCGACACAGATCACCACGCCGGCCGGGCGCAGCCCCGCCGCGCGATCGCGTCGGATGGCGGTGCGCAGCGCCTCGGGGTCCATGCCGAAACCCGCGTCCTCGGGGATGATTTGCAGGTTCGCGGTGCCGATCCCCGACAGTCGCACAGCCTTTTGCACCGACGAATGATTCTGACCGGAGGCATAGATGCGGATGGCCGGCCCGCCGAAAAGCCCCTGTTCCAGCGTGTCCCAGTCACAGGCGCGATCGCGCATCGTCAGCACCGCCGACAAGGTGGCGGTGGTCGCCGTGTCGTGGATCGTGCCGCTGAAATGCGGCGCCAGCCCCAGCGCGTCGCGCAGCCAGCCGATCATGACCTGTTCGATTTCCGTCGCGGCTGGCGCGGTCTGCCACAACATGCATTGCGCCGCGATGCCGTTGGCAAGCTGTTCGGCCAGCATCGAGGCGGGCGCGGCGTTGGCTGGAAAATAGGCGAAGAAGCGAGGATGCTGCCAATGGGTCATCGCATCGGGAACGATCTGCGTGAAATCCTCGAAAATCCGCTCCATCGGTTCGGCGGCATCGGGCGCGCGGGCGGGCAGGCGCGCGGCGACCTGGCCGGGGGTGCAGTCGGGGCGCACGGGCCGGGTGCCGATGGTGCGGTGATAATCGGCCAGCCAATCGGCGGCGCGGGCGGACCAGTGGCGCAATTCCTCGTGGTTCATGAGCTCCGCTCCGGGGAACTGCCCTCGCGGCCCGTGTCGCCATGGCTCTCATCGTGGCCTTCCTCGGGGCCCTCATCGAGGCCTTCCTCGGGGGCCTCGCCATGGTCGGACCCCAGATGCAGCAGGCGGTCGACGTCCTGACCCGACATGCCGCGCGCCAGCTGGGAAAAATCGCCCTTCTCGAACATCGCGACGGCCGTGTCGTGGATCACCCGATGGGTCAGACGCGCCAGCGATGAGCCAAGCGAGATCCGCGCCACCCCCATGCGCGCCATCTGCGCGCGGGTCAGCCGGGCGAAGGGGCCCGCGGCCAGCGCGTTGACCGGCTTGCGCGTGGCGGCGCAGATCCGGGCCAGCGCGCGGGCGTCGGGCGGCGCGGGCGCATAAAGGCAATCGGCCCCCGCCACATCGAAGCGGCGCAGACGCTCCATCGCTTCGGGCAGATCGTAGCTGCCGTGCATCATGCCGTCGGCGCGGGCGACCACGACGAAATCATGCGGCAGCGCGCGGGCGGCCGAGACGGCGGCGCGGATACGCTCCTCCGCCAGGCTGGCCGGATAGCTGTCGGTGCCCGGCAGGTCGGTGTCCTCTATCGAAATTCCGGCGAGCCCGACCTCCGCCGCCAGCCGGACGGTTTCCGCCACCGCCGAGGGCGATTCACCGAAGCCGTTCTCGAAATCGCCCGACACCGGCACCGGCACGGCCGCGACGATCGCTTCGGCATGGGCCAGCGCCTCGTCGCGGCTGAGCCGCCCCAGATCGGGCAGGCCCAGCGTGAAGGCATGTGCCGCCGACGATGTGCCGATCGCCCGCGCGCCCATCGCACACAGCATCCGGGCCGATCCCACATCCCAGGCATTGGCCAGAATGAACGGATCGCCCGGTTTGTGCAGCGCGCGGAAGGCCTCGGCTTTTTCGGTCATCTTGCGCGTTCTCCCGCGAATTCCAGCACCTGCGACAGGGCTGTCGCAAAGGCTTCGTCATCCACCGTCATCGCCACCCGGACATGGCCCGCCGCCGCCTGGCCGAAGCTTTCGCCCGGCATCACGGCGATCTGCCTTTCATCCAGCAGTGCATTGGCGAAATCTTCGCCGCTCAGGCCGGTGGCCCGGATGTCCAGCATCACATACATGGCTCCTCCCGCGGGAACCAGCCCGACGACCGACTGCTCGGCCAGCATTCGCCGGGCCATCGCCCAGCGCCGCCGGAACGGCGCGGCGACGGCCTCTTCGGGGGCGCTGCCCTGGAGAAGCGCGAAAAGGCCCGCATCCTGGATATAGCCGGGAACGCCGTAGGTCGTATGGGTGGACAGGTTCACCAGATGCGCGATCGCGGCTTCGGGGCCCGCGATCCAGCCCAGCCGGGAGCCGGTCATCGCATGGCTCTTGGACATGGAGCCCACGACGAGCGTGCGTTCGGCCATGCCCGGCAGGGCGCGCGGGCTTTCATGCCGTCCTTCCCAGATCTGGGTGTCGTAGACCTCATCCGAGATCAGCCAGAGGTCGCGGTCGCGGCAGACCTGTGCGATGCCTTCCAGCGTCTCGCGCGAATAGACGACGCCGGTGGGGTTGTTGGGCGTGTTGATCAGCAGGCTGCGCGCACCGTCGGCGGCCAGCGCGTCCACATCGGCGGCCTGCGGCTGAAAGGCGTCGCGCGGGCGGGTGCGCAGCGCGACCGGGCGCGCGCCGACCGCGCGGATCGTACCGGGGTAGGTGGCATAATAGGGATCGCAGTAAAGCGCCGTATCGCCTTCGTCGCAGGCGGCATGATGCGCGGCGAAAAGCGCCGACTGCCCCCCCGGCGTGATCAGGATGTTCTCGCGTCCCGTGGGCACCCCGGTGCGCTGGGTGATGCGCAGCGCGACCGCATCGCGCAGCGCATCGACCCCCGGCACCGCCGCGTATCCGGTATGCCCCGCCCGCGCCGCACGGTGCATCGCGTCGAGCACCGCGGGCGCCGTGCCGATGTCATGCTCGCCTATGGTCAGCTCGATGACGGGGACGCCCTCGGCCTTGAGCCTGCGGGCGCGGTAGAACACATCCCAGCCGTCGGACCCGCCGCCGGTGATATTGGCGAGCCTGTTCGATACCTGCATCTGGTCCTCCTGCGTCAGAAGGGCCGAGGCCACCATGCCGCGCGGCACTTGGCAAGGCGGAATCCGCAGCCGCTATTCCAAAAGCCGTCCAGCCTTGCTAAGCCCACGCCGAACCTGAACCGGGGGACCGCCGAGATGACGGAAATCACGCTGACCGACAGCAAGACGCGCCGCAAGCGGACGCTCGTGCCGATCGACGCCGCCGATGTGCGCATGTATGTCTGCGGCCCGACCGTCTATGACCGCGCGCATCTGGGCAACGCGCGCCCGGTGGTGGTCTTTGACCTCCTGTTCCGGCTGCTGCGTCATGTCTATGGACCGGACCACGTGCGCTACGTGCGCAATTTCACCGATGTGGACGACAAGATCAACGCGCGCGCGGCGCAAACCGGCCGGTCCATCCGCGAGATCACCGACGAAACGACGCAGTGGTTTCTGGACGACATGCGCGCGCTCGGCGCGCTGGAGCCCACGCAGATGCCGCGCGCCACCGAATATATCGCGCAGATGATCGCCATGATCGAGGAGCTGATCGCGCGCGGCCACGCCTATGTCGCCGAGGGGCACGTGCTGTTCGCCGTCGAAAGCTACGGCGCATATGGCGCGCTGTCGGGACGCAGCGTCGAGGACATGATCGCGGGCGCCCGCGTCGAGGTCGCGCCCTACAAGCGCAACCCGATGGATTTCGTCCTGTGGAAACCCTCGGACGCGGATCAACCGGGGTGGGACAGCCCCTGGGGGCGCGGGCGGCCCGGCTGGCATATCGAATGCTCGGCCATGAGCCGGGAGCTGCTGGGCGAAAGCTTCGACATCCACGGCGGCGGCAACGACCTGATGTTCCCGCACCACGAAAACGAGATCGCGCAAAGCTGCTGCGCCAACCCCGGTTCGGATTTCGCGGGCATCTGGCTGCACAACGAGATGTTGCAGGTCGAGGGCAGGAAGATGTCCAAGTCGCTGGGCAACTTCTTTACCGTGCGCGACCTGCTGGACCAGGGCGTGCCGGGCGAGGTGATCCGCTTCGTCTTTCTGTCGACGCATTACCGCAAGCCGATGGATTGGACCGAGGCAAAGGCGCGCGAGGCGGAGAAGGTGCTGGACGCGCTTCACGCCGCGGTGGGCGAGGCGGAGGCCGATGGCGCGCCCGACGCGGGTGTGGTGGAGGCGCTGGCCAATGACCTGAACACCTCTCTTGCGCTCACGCGGCTGGGCGAGATGGCGCGCGCGGGCGCGTCGCCCGGCGCGATCAAGGCCAGCGCGGCGCTGCTGGGGCTGCTCGGCCAGACGCAGCGCCAGTGGCAGGCGGCGCGGGTGCCGACCGCAGACCTGACCGGCTGGGAGGCGCGGCTGACGCAGGCGCGGCGCGGGGCGATGGAGACGAAGGATTTCGCGGAAGTGGACCGGCTGAAGCACGGGCTGGCGGCAGCGGGTGTCGAGGTGCGCATGTCGAAGGAGGGGATTGAACTGGTTCCGGGACCGGGTTTCGATGCGGCGAAGCTGGAGCAGTTGGGATGATCCGCCGCGACACGCAGGCCCGTGCCCGGCCGCGGGTGGGGGTAAAGCCCCCGCCAGGGGCGGCGGCCGGGGGCTGGCCGGTCCGCTGCACGCCCCGGCCCGTGCCCGAAGCTGCCGGGTCGCGAGGCGGGCCGAAGCCGGGAAATTCGATCATTTTCGCTGGAAAGAAGCAGGGGCGGAGCGGGTGAAGGAACGGCTTTATCTCTACGACACGACGCTGCGCGACGGGCAGCAGACGCAGGGGGTGCAGTTCTCCACCCAGCAAAAGCAGCGCATCGCGCGCGCGCTGGACGATCTGGGGATCGATTACATCGAAGGCGGCTGGCCCGGCGCCAATCCCACCGACAATGAATTCTTCACCGATGCGCCGGACACGCGCGCGGTGCTGACGGCCTTCGGCATGACCAAGCGCGCGGGCCGGTCGGCGGCCAACGACGATGTGCTCGCGGCGGTGATGAATGCGGGCACGGGGGCGGTCTGCCTGGTGGGCAAGACCCATGATTTCCACGTCGAGACGGCGCTGGGGATCGCGCCGCATGAAAACATCGACGCGATCGCCGCCTCGCTGGCGCATGTGGTGGGCGCGAAGCGCGAGGCGATCTTCGACGCCGAACATTTCTTCGACGGCTACAAGGCCAACCCCGGCTACGCGCTCGAATGTCTGCGCGCGGCGCGGGATGCGGGCGCGCGCTGGATCGTGCTCTGCGACACCAACGGCGGATCGCTGCCCGCGGAGGTCCACGCGATCACCCGTGCCGTGATCGCGGCCGGAATCGATGGCGCCCGGCTGGGGATACACGCCCATGACGACAGCGGAAACGCCGTGGCCAACACGCTTGCGGCGATCGACGCCGGGGCGCGGCAGGTGCAGGGCACGCTCAACGGGCTTGGCGAGCGCTGCGGCAACGCCAGTCTGGTGACGCTGATCCCGACGCTCTTGCTCAAGGAGCCATACGCCTCCAGCTTCGATCTGGGGGTGTCGCGTGACAGGCTGCGCGCCCTGACGCGCATCAGCCGGATGCTCGATGACATCCTGAACCGGCTGCCCGACAAACATGCGCCCTATGTCGGGGCCTCGGCGTTTGCGCATAAGGCGGGGCTGCATGCCTCGGCGATCCTGAAGGATCCCACGACCTATGAGCATGTGGATCCCGCGCTGGTGGGCAACATGCGCGACATTCCGATGTCGAACCAGGCGGGGCAGTCCAACCTGCGCAGGCGTCTGGCCGAAGCGGGGATCGAGGTTGCGGCCGATGATCCGAGACTGGCGGCCATATTGGAAGACATCAAGGCGCGCGAGGATCAGGGCTACGCCTACGATACCGCACAGGCGTCTTTCGAGCTGCTGGCCCGGCGGGCGCTGGGGCTCATGCCCCGGTTCTTCGATGTCAAGCGCTACCGCGTGACGGTCGAACGGCGCAAGAACAAGTACAACCGCATGGTCAGCCTGTCCGAAGCGGTGGTCGTGGTGAAGATCGGCAACGAAAAGAAGCTGTCGGTATCGGAAAGCATGGACGAGCAGGGCAATGATCGCGGTCCGGTCAACGCGCTGTCGACGGCGTTGTCGAAGGATCTGGGCCCTTATCAGAGCTATATCGATGACCTGCGGCTGGTGGACTTCAAGGTGCGCATCACCGATGGCGGCACAGAGGCCGTCACCCGGGTCATCATCGACAGCGAAGATGGCAGCGGGCACCGCTGGTCGACGGTCGGCGTCTCGCCCAATATCGTCGATGCCTCCTTCGAGGCGCTGCTGGATGCGATCTTGTGGAAACTGGTTCGCGACAAGGCGTCGGCATGACCGTCGAGGCCTGCGCGGGAATCGTGCAGCGCGGCGATGCGGACCGTTTTCTGGCGACGATGGCCGCCCCGCCGGCCGCGCGCCTGCGGCTCTTTCCCCTCTACGCCTTCAATGTGGAGGTGTCGCGCGCGCCCTGGCTGACGGCTGAGCCGATGATCGCGCAGATGCGTCTGCAATGGTGGCGCGACGTGCTGGATGAGATCGGCGCGGGCGGGCAGGTGCGCAGACACGAGGTCGCCACACCGCTGGCGCAGGTTCTCCGAGAGGTGCGCACCCCGATGCCGGAGCTGCTCGGCCCCTTGCAGGCGCTGATCGACGCGCGGGTCTGGGATATCGGGGCGGATCCCTTCGCGGACAGGGCCGCGCTGGAGCACCACATCGATGCTACCGCGGCCGGGCTGATGTGGGTTGCGGGCGCGGTTCTGGGGGCGGGGGGGACGCAGGATGAACAGGCGCTGCGCGATGTCGGACGGGGCGCGGGCATGGCTGGCTGGCTGCGCGCCGTGCCGGAGCTGAGGGCCGCCGGCCGACAGCCCTTGCCCCAGGAAACGGCGCAAGACACGGCGCAGCTCATCCGCGCGCTGGCCGATGATGCGCTGGCCCGGCTGCGCCGCGGGCAACGCCATCGCCGCGCGATCGGCGGGCTGGGGGGCGCGGCGATGCTGTCCGCCTGGCAGGCACGGCGTGTGCTGCGGCTGGCGCGGCGCAATCCCGCGCGCGTGCCGAACGGCGGGCTGGAGCCGTCGGAATTCGTGCGGCGCGGATCGCTCCTGCTGCACGCGCTGAGGCGCGCGCCCTAGCGTTCCGCCCGTCGGCTGTGGAACATCAGCCAAACCAGCGCGGCCCCGGCCAGCGCCAGCAGCGGGATCATCGCCAGGTTGACCGCTGTCCAGCCCTGTTGCGCAGACCCGCCCGAGCAGTTCATCAACCCCCCCGAGGACAGCGATGCCAGCGTGACGAAGCCGAAGACGATCATGTCGTTGAGCCCCTGCATCCGGCCGCGTTCCTCTGGCGCGTGGGCGCCTGCCAGCATGGAAGTGGCGCCGATGAAGCCGAAGTTCCACCCCAATCCCAGCAGGATCAGCGCGACGTAGAAGTTCATCAGATCCACGCCCGCCAGCGCGACGACCCCCGCGCCGGCCAGGATGACCAGCCCGAGCGCCAGAATGCGTTCCACCCCGAAGCGCGCAATCAGGTGGCCGGTGAAGAACGACGGCGCGAACATCGCGAGCACATGGCCCGACACGACGTCGGCGGCGTGGTTCTGTCCGTAGCCCATGCCGACCACCGCCAGCGGCGTGGAGGTCATGACGAGGTTCATCAGCGAATAGCTGACCATCGCGCAGATCACCGCCACCGCGATACGCGGCGTCTTCAGCAGCTCGATCCGGCTGCGACCGCGCGGGGCATCATGCGCGGGCTGGGGCGGTTTGGGAATGCGCAGGAACATGAACAGCACGACACCCACCGCATTCAGCGCGATCACCGCCAGATAGGTGCCCAGGAACGGCACGGAGAACATGCCCGACGTCAGCTTGACGAGCTGCGGCCCCACGACCGCCGAGATCAGCCCCCCCGCCATGACGTAGGAGATCGCCTTGGGCCG
>NZ_JBRBUA010000085.1:0-49072 GCF_052826345.1 Brevirhabdus sp.
ACCGCGCCGATGATCGCGCCACGGCCAAGGCGCACGAACTGATGAATGCCCGAAAGCCCGCCGATGATCACGTCGTCGCCCACGATGCAATGCCCCGCCAGCGCGGATTGATTGGCCATGACCACCCGGTTGCCGACCTGCGCGTCATGGCCGACATGGGCGCCCGTCATGAACAGGCAATCGTCGCCCACCCGCGTGATGCCGCCGCCGCCCTGGGTCCCGGTGTTCAGCGTGGCCCCCTCCCGGATGCGGTTGCGGCATCCGATCACCAGGCGGGTCTTCTCGCCCGAGAACTTGAGATCCTGGGGAATTTCGCCCACCACGGCGAAGGGAAATATCACCGTGTCATCGCCCACCTCGGTCGCGCCGGTCACGACGCAGTGGCTCTTGAGGATCACGCGCGCGCCCAGCGTCACCTCGGCACCCACGTTGCAGAACGGGCCGATTTCGCAGCCTTCGCCCAGCTGCGCGCCCTCGGCCACGACGCTTGTCGGATGGATCAGAACGCTGGGGTGGATTTTCTGCACAGCGATCATCCCTTTTTGGGCATGTCCATCATTGCGGTGAACTCTGCCTCGCAGGCAAGCTCGCCCTCGACGGTGGCGCGGCCGTGGAATTTCCACACCTTGCCGCCGCCGCGGCGGGTCTCGACGTGCATTTCCAGAACGTCGCCCGGCACCACCTTGCGGCGGAACTTGCAGCTTTCGATGGCCATGAAATAGACCAGAAAATCCTTATCCGCCAGGTCAAGCTCCACCCCCACCATGACGGCGGCGGTCTGGGCCATCGCCTCGACGATGGTGACGCCGGGCATGATCGGGGCGCCGGGGAAATGGCCCTGGAAATGCGGCTCGTTGAAGGTGACGTTCTTGATCCCGACCGCGCTGTCATAGCCGACGATATCGCGCACCTTGTCGACCAGCAGAAACGGATAGCGATGCGGAATGATGCGCTGGATCAGGTCGATATCAGCGAATTTCGGCTCGGTCTGGCTCATGTCATGTCCTCTTGCACCGCTGGGGCACCGCAATTCATTGCACCGCGCCGGGCGCGTGGCGGCTCTGCTGACTGCCTAGCAAGTCGTCCCCACGGGAACAAGCGCGCGATGTCACTGCGGCGCGGGTGCCGCGGGCGCATCGGGCAGGACGGGGGCCGCATCGGCCCCGCCCCCCGCGGGCGCGCGGTCAGGCGCACCACCGACGCCTCCCCCGACAGCGCCCCCCGCAGGACCGCCGACAGGACCATCAACCGGCGTCTGCGGCGCGGCCGCAGGCGCCTCTGGCGCGGCGGGGGCGTCGACCGCGCCGGGGTCTTCCATGGTGATCGTCGGCGTGCCATCGCCCAGGACCAGATCCACGCGCTGGATCGCCTGATCGGTGATGTCGATGGTGTTTGCCGAAATCACGATGGCCCGGCTGTCGAGGATGGCAAAGGCGCCGGTCTGGCGCACCACCTCGGCCAGCACCGGAAAGGCGCGTTCGAAAAACGCCTGCTGGCCCTTGTCGGAAATCTGCGAAATCGCGCGCGCCTTGGCATCCTGCGCGGCGCGGATGCCGACGACCCGCTTGTCGAAGGCGTCGGCAAGCTTGTTGAACTCCGCAGGCGGCATGGTTTCGCGCCGCACCGTCAGTTCCTTTTCCTCTTTCGCAAGCTCGCCCTCGATACGGCGGTTCTCGGCCGAGAGCGCCTTTGTCTCCGCTTCGAGGTCGGCGAGCACGCGTTGCCCGAACAGAGACTGACGGAACAGCCGGTCCTGATCGAGCGTCAGGACCGGGCTTTGCGGAATGCCCTGCGCCAGTTGCTCGCCCCCCGGCAGCACGCGCACCGGGTTGCCCTGCTGCGCCAGCGCCGCCCCGAAGGGCAGCGCCGCGCTCAGGCACAATGCCGCCGCCGCGCGCATGATCAGAACTCGGTCGAGATCGTCAGATCGAAGGCACGGGTCTTGTCGTAGTCTTCCTTGGCCAGCGGCGTGGCGAAATTGAACCGCAGCGGGCCGATGGCGGTGCGCCAGAACACCGACACCCCGACCGCGGAGCGCAGCTTGGCGCTGTCGTCGACGGTGCCGCCGGAGCCTGCGGTGTCATCCAGCCCCCAGACGCTGCCCACGTCGAGAAAGACGCCCCCGGTGATGCCGTATTCTTCCGGCAGACCCACGGGGAACTCGGCCTCCATCCGGGCGACGGCGAAGTAATTGCCGCCCAGGGCGTCCTGGTTGACCGCCGTGAGATCGCGCGGCCCGACCGAAGCGGGCTCGAACCCGCGCAGCTGGCGCGACGACAGGTTGAACCGGTCGGTGATGCGGGTGTTGCCCGACAGCGTGTTCAGCGCTCCGACCTCAAGCGCGGCGCGCAGGGTCACTTCCTCCCGCGCGATCTTTTTCTCGCCGACCGCGCGTGCGGTGGTGCGCACATAGCTGACATCGCCGCCGACGCCCGCGAAATCCTGCGAAAACTGCAACAGGATCCCGGCATTGGGGTCGAGCCCGGTGCGCCGGGTGTCGTAGGAATAGGTATAGCCCAGTTCGCTGACGGAGGCGGTGCCCTGTTCGCGCTGCAAGATGGCCGAACTGTCGGTCGACACGTTCAGGATCTCGTCGTAGCGGAAGCGATAGCGCAGCTCCAGCCGCCCGTCCTCGCTGACCGGAAAGGCGATCGAGGGCGAGAACGACGCCAGCTTGGTGTCGAAGTTCGAGTTGTAGCCCTGCGTTTCCTTGTAGGACGCGTCGATGCCGAAGGTCAGATCCCGCCCCAGCAGCGCCGGTTCGCGGAAGCCGAAGCTGTATTCCTGATTGCTGGTCCCGGCAGTGACGTTGAAGGACAGGAATTGTCCCCGGCCCAGGAAATTCCGCTCCGAAAAGCCGATGGTAAGGCCGATCCCGTTGTCGACGGAATAATTCGCGCCGAACGAAAGGCTGCCGGTCGGGGCCTCGACGACATTCACATCGACGATGACCTGCTCGGGCGTGGCGCCTTCGCGCGCGGTGACGTCGGCCGTCTCGAAATAGTTCAGCGCCCGGATGCGCTCCGCGGCCTGGCGGATCGCACGGGGGTTGAAGGGATCGCCCTCGACGATGCGGAACTGGCGCCGGATCACCGCGTCGAGCGTGGTATTGTTGCCCTCGATGTCGATACGCTCGACAAAGACGCGGGGGCCCTTGACCAGCGCAAAATTCACATCCAGCGTCTGCGACGCCTCGTTGCGGGTGATCTGCGGCTCGACCCGGACGAAGTTCAAGCCGCGCTGCACCGCCAGACGTTCCATCCGCGCGATCGTGGTCTCGATCGCGGTGGGCGAATAGGTGTCGCCACGGTCGATCTTGCTGGCGGCCAGGAATTCGGCGGGCACGGCGCCCGGCACCTCGCTGGTCACGGTGATCTTGTTGAAATCGTAGGACTGCCCCTCACGCACGTTGAAGGTGATGAAATAGGCGTTGCGTTCGCGCGTGACCTCGGAGGTGACGTCGAGCACCTGGAAATCGATGAACCCGCGCGACTGGTAGAAATCCGTCAGCAGCTGCTTGTCGAATTCGATGCGGTCAGCCACGAAAGTGTCGTTGCGGATGAGCGCGCGCAACAGCCCCGCCTGTTTCGATTCCAGCACGCGCCGCAGACGGCGGTCGGAATAGGACCGGTTGCCGACAAAGCTGATCCGCTCGGTCGACACGACGCGGCCTTCGGTGATCTCGAACACCAGATCGACGCGGTTGTCGCTCCGGCGGATGATCTTGGGGGTCACGGTCGCGGCCAGACGCCCTTCCTGCCGGTAGGCGTCGGCGATCGCCTGGGCGTCCTGCTCGGCCTGGGCGGGGCTGAAGACCTTGCGCTCGGTCGAGGTGATGATCCCGCTGAGCGCATCGTCCTTGATCCGTGCATTGCCCTCGAAGCTGATGCGGTTGATCGCGGGGCGTTCGACCACCTTGATCACCAGACGGCTGCCCTGCGGCACGATCTCGACGGATTCGAACAGGCCAGTATCCACGATCCGCTGATAGGCGGCGTTCACCTCGCCCGCCGACAGCGCCTGACCGCGGTTGATGCCGGAATACGACAGGATGGTCGCGTCCTCGATCCGCTGGTTCCCGTCGATCTGCACTGAATCGAAACGGAAACTCTGCGACCAGCTCGGATCGACCGGCATGATCAACATGGCAAGCGCGCCCGCCACCGGAAGAACGACGCTGTTTCTAAGGGCGCGGAGCCCTTTTCCAGGCTTATTGCGCATACGCGTGGACGACGGTTTCATTTTTGCCCCTTGCCCTGTCCTCATTGAGATCTGAGTAGCGGCTAACCACTACCTTGTCAAAACCAAGAAAAGCGGCTGACGCATCTCTGCAACAGCCGCGGGTCGGTTCATGAGGAGGAGGTTTCGCCCGGTCAGAGGCTGCCGAGGTAATGCGCGCCGACAAGCGCCGCGGCGATCGCCGCGGGCCAGAGCATCCGGTCGAGATTGAGGCCGATAAGAAACGCCATTCCGCGATAACCGTATTGAAGTTTTTGCATCATCGCCTCCCTTCCATGCGCAGACCGCGCGCGCCGTTGGTCAGCAGCTTAAAACGGAATTCAGGCGGAAATGGGGCGGCAATGTGACCGCCCCGCGCAGCTTTCGTGACATTCGACGCGGCCTGAACCGCCAGCGGCGCGCAGCCCTTCTGCCCTAGGGGCAGAAGATGTCGTTGGACAGCGCGAAGACCATCAGCAGCAACAGCAACGTCAGCCCCGCGGCGAAGAAGACCTGCAGCACCCGGTCGTTGGGCGGCCTGCGGGTGATCGCCTCCACCGCGTGGAACATCAGATGGCCGCCGTCCAGCACCGGAATCGGGAACAGGTTCAGCAGCCCCACGGCCGTCGACAGAACACCGATGAACCAGATGAAGCTGACAACCCCCTGGCTGGCCGCGGCACCCGAGGTTTCGGCAATGCCGAGCGGGCCTTGCAGGTTGCACGAGCTGATTGCGCCCGTGACCATATGCGCAAGCCCCGAGAGGCTGGACGTGACGATTTGCCAGGTCTGCTGGGCGCCGAAGCCGATGGCCTGCAAGGGGCCGGGGCGCTCGGTGCGCGGCTCGAAGAACAGGCCGCCCGAAATGCCCAGCAGCCAGCGGGTTTCGAACCCGGTGCCGTTGACAGGCAGATCCACCCGGCGCGGCGTCAGGGTCGCCTCGAAGATCGTGCCGTCGCGCCAGACCTCAAGCACCATGGGCTTGCCGCCCGCCGCCTCGACCCGCTGGCGCATCTCGCGAAACGCGCTCACCGGCGCGCCGTTCATCGACAAGATCACATCGCCCACCTGCAAGCCCGCGTCCATCGCGGCCGATTTCGGGTGCACCTGATCGATGCGCGGTGGCATCGGGAACGGCCCCTCCACCGTCATCTCGCGCCCGTCGCGGCGCACCGTGTATTGCGTGGGCCCCAGCGGCAGCTTGTCGCCCAGATCGTAGATATCGCCGAAGCCCACCACGGGCTGGCCTGCAACCGCGACGATCTCGTCACCCGGCTGCAACCCGTCGACGGCCTGCGGCAATTGCTTGAGCGAACCGACCGTGGGCGTTTCCACCGCCATGCCCTGCGCGAACATCACGCCCGCGAAGATCGCGATCGAGAGGATGAAGTTGAACACCGGCCCCGCCGCCACCGTGGCCGAACGCCGCCAGAGCGCGGCGCCGTGCATCGTGCGCTTTTCGTCTTCGGGCGACATCTGCGAGATCTGCTTGCCGTCCTTGCCCGAGGCCGCGTCGCTGTCCCCCAGGAACTTGACGTAACCGCCGAAGGGCAACGCCGCCAGCTGCCAGCGGGTGCCGCGCTTATCGAAGCCCGACAGAAGCACCGGCCCGAACCCCAGCGAGAACACTTCGGCGTGAATGCCGCACCAGCGCCCGACGATGTAATGGCCGTATTCATGGATCGCCACGATCACACTCAGCGCGATCACGAAGGCGCCCAGCGTTCCGACAAGTCCTCCGAAGGACGGGATCAATTCACTCAACATCACTTATTCCCCAAACCTTTGCCTTCACCCAGGCGACGCGCCAATGTCCTGGCCGACGTATCTATATGAAGCACATCATCAAGGCTAAATTCGGCACCACCAAGGCGCGTTTCGGCTGAAAGCCTGTCGAGAACGGTTTCTACCAGCGAAGCCATCGCGGTGAAACCCAGTTGACCCTCGACAAACAGATCCAGCGCGGTTTCCTTTGCAGCGTTGAACGCGGCACCCGACAGCCCGCCCGCCGCCATCACCTCGCGCGCCAGGCGCAGGGCGGGAAAACGGCAGGGATCGGGCGGCTCGAAGCTCAGCGTGGCGATCCGCGCGAGATCGAGACGCTCGACCGGCAGCGGCGCGCGGCGCGGCCAGTTCAGCGCATAGCCGATCGCGTGGCGCATATCGGCAGGCCCCACATGCGCCATCAGCGCGCCGTCGCAAAAACCGACCAGCGCATGAACCAGCGACTGCGGATGCACCAGCACCTCGATCCGGTCGGGATCAATGCCGAAAAATTCATGTGTCTCGATGATTTCCATCGCCTTGTTGAACATCGAGGCACTGTCGATGGTGATCCGCGCGCCCATGTCCCAATTGGGATGGTCGGAGGCCTGCGCGGGCGTGGCCGTGGCCAGCTGCGCGGCGGTCCAGTCGCGGAACGGCCCGCCGGAGGCGGTGATGATGACCCGTTCCACGGCGGCGATATCCTCGCCCGTCAAGGCCTGGAAAACGGCGGAATGCTCGCTGTCCACGGGCAGGATCCTGGCCGAATGGCGCCGCGCCTCGGCCAGGATCAACGGACCCGCGGCGACCAGGCTTTCCTTGTTGGCCAGCGCCAGCGTCGCCCCCTGCCGCAACGCGGCCAGCCCGGGCGGCAACCCGGCGGCGCCGATGATGGCCGACATCACCCAGTCGGCCGGACGCGCACCCGCCTCCGCCACGGCTTCGGCCCCGGCGGCGCATTCGATCCCGGTTCCGGCAAGCGCCTGTTTCAGATCGTCGTAACGCCCGGCATCGCCGATCACGGCGACACCCGCCCGCAGCAGCCGTGCCTGCCGCGCCAGCAATTCCACGTTCGACCCCGCGGTCAGCGCCACCACCTGATACCGATCAGGGGCGCGGGCGATCAGATCGACCGTATTGCGTCCGATCGACCCTGTAGACCCGCAGATCGTGATCTTGCGGCTCAACTGCGAACCTGCGGCAGATCGAAGACCAGCGCCAGCAGCAGCAGGAACAGCATCGCCCCCAGCACGCCGTCGAAGCGGTCGAACAGCCCGCCATGCCCCGGAATCAGGGCCGAACTGTCCTTGACGCCTGCGCGCCGCTTCATCGCGCTTTGCGAAATGTCCCCCGTCTGGGAGGCCATGGACAACAGCACGCTGACCCAGATCAGGTTAACGCTGCCGCCGGTCGCCGCCATGAAGGCCATCCCTGCCCCGGCGGCGCCGATCCATCCGGCCATGGTGCCCGCCCAGGTCTTGTTCGGGCTGACCCGCGGCCAGAACTTGCGCCCGCCGATGAAGCGGCCCGCGAAATAGCCGAACACATCCGTGACCACGACGACCGCCACGACCCAGAACAGCCACAGCATTCCGTTATGCGCGCGCAGCGTGACAAGCGCGTAGCCCGAGGCCAGGATCGCCAGAAGGAACAGGCCGAACAGCGCCCGGTCGCGCGGCATCCGCAGCGCCGCCACCAGCGCGAGCGCGGCCACCAGCGGCACGCTCCACTCCGCACCGACATAGGGTGAGACCGCGATGACGAGCGCCGAAAGACAGCCGTAAATCATCGCGCGATAGACCGAGGACGGCGCGACCATGCGCGACAGCTCCCACACGATCAGCCCCGTCACGCCCGCGGTTAGCGCCAGCAGCCACAGACCGCCCGCCCAGATCGCGAGCGTGCCAATGACCACCATCGCCAGCCCCGAGCCCATGCGGGTGGCCAGGTCATCCCATCGGCCGGCTGCCCTCATGCCACGTCGGCGCCGAAGCGACGTTCGCGGCGACCGAACTGCGACAGGACCTGCGCGAAGACATCGGCGGTAAAATCGGGCCAGAGCGTGTCGATGAACTCATATTCCGCATAGGCCGACTGCCACAGCAGGAAATTGGAAATCCGCGCCTCGCCCGAGGTGCGGATCACCAGATCGGGGTCGGGCAGAAGGCAGGTGTCCAGAAACCGCGCCAGCGTCGTTTCATCCACCGCGTCGGGCGACAGCTTGCCGGAGGCGACCTCGCGCGCCAGACGCTGGGTGGCCCGGGCGACCTCGTCGCGGCCGCCGTAATTCAGCGCGATGGTCAGATTGGTGCGGCCGTTGTTGCGCGTCAGATGCTCGACATCGTCCATCAGCTGGCGCAGCTTCTCATCCAGCCGCACCCGATCGCCGATGAAGCGCACGCAGACGCCCATCCGCATGAAGGACTGCATCTCCTTGGCGATATAGCGCCGGAACAGCGACATCAGCCCCGCGACCTCGGATTGGGTGCGCTTCCAGTTCTCGGTCGAGAAGGCGAAGATCGTCAGATACTCGACCCCCAGATCGGGACAGGCCTCCACGATCTCGCGGACCCGGCGCGCACCGGCCTGATGGCCGAACAGACGGGGACGGCCGCGCTGCTGCGCCCAGCGGCCGTTTCCGTCCATGATGATGGCGACATGGTTCGCGCTCGTCACTTTGCTTTGGGGCACCACACTATCCTTCGGATGCGGCTTGCGCCGCGGCACTACATGTCAGACCTGCATGATCTCTTCTTGCTTGTGTTCGAGCGTCTCGTCGATGCGCGCGATCGCCTTGTCGGTCAGCTCCTGGATCTCGTCGGCCCAGATCTTCTGGTCGTCCTCGCCCATGCCGTTGGCCTTGGCCTTCTTCAGCTGGTCCATGCCGTCGCGGCGCACATTGCGGATCGCAACGCGCGCGCTTTCGGCATATTGCGCGGCCAGCTTGCTCAGCTGCTTGCGGCGTTCCTCGTTCAGCTCCGGGATGGGCAGGCGGATCACCATGCCGTCGCCTACCGGGTTGATTCCGAGCCCGCTTTCGCGGATCGCCTTTTCCACCTTGCCGATCAGCTGCTTGTCCCAGACCGTCACGGTGATCATCCGCGGCTCCGGCACGTTGACGGTGCCCACCTGGTTGATCGGCGTGGGCTGCCCGTAGGCATCGACCGTGATCGAATCCAGCATCGAGCCCGAGGCCCGCCCCGTGCGCAGCGACTGAAACTCCTGACGCAGCGCGCTCATGGCTCCGTCCATGCGTCGTTGCAACTCGTCCAGGTCGATTTCCAGATCGTTGTCTGCCATGTCTACTTCCGTCAATTTCCGAGCGTTGCAGGTAATTTCGGCCGGTATACCCTCAACCGTGCACGATTGTATAGGTGCCTCGCCCTTCAAGGATACCCTTCAACCCGCCGGGCTCGTCCAGCGAAAAGACGATGATCGGCAGATTGTTGTCGCGCGCCAGCGCGATGGCGGAGGCGTCCATGACCTTCAGCCGTTTTTGCAGCACGTCGTCATAGCTGACCCGGTCATAGCGTTTGGCATCGGCGTGGATCATCGGATCCTTGTCGTAGATGCCGTCCACCTTGGTCCCCTTGAAGATCGCCTCGCACTTCATCTCGCTCGCGCGCAGGGTGGCGGCGGTGTCGGTGGTGAAGTAGGGATTGCCGGTGCCGGCGGCAAAGATGCACACGCGCTTC
Source organism: Brevirhabdus sp. (assembly GCF_052826345.1). Classification (NCBI taxonomy): domain Bacteria; kingdom Pseudomonadati; phylum Pseudomonadota; class Alphaproteobacteria; order Rhodobacterales; family Paracoccaceae; genus Brevirhabdus; species Brevirhabdus sp. Next base: position 9,678 of record NZ_JBRBUA010000085.1, read on the forward strand.
TTTTCCAGATGGCGCACGGCGCGGCGGCGGATGTAGGGCTCGCACACCTGGTCCATCGGGATGGCGCTGATCGTGCGGGTCCACACACCGCGGGTTTCCAGCGCCGCCTGCATCGCCAGCGCGTTCATCACCGTGGCCAGCATCCCCATGTAATCGGCGGTCGTACGCTCCATCCCCTGCGCGCTGCCCTGCAGGCCGCGAAAGATGTTGCCGCCACCGATCACCATGCAGATCTCAACGCCCATCTCATGCACGCGCTGCACCTCGTCGGCGACGCGTTCGACCGTCGGCGGATGCAGCCCGTATCCCTGCGGGCCCATCAGCGCCTCGCCCGAGATCTTCAGCATCACCCTCTTGTAGGAGGTCCCTTCGCCGGTCGAAGTTGGCTCCGTCATGGTGATGCTCCTGTGGTAATTGAATCGCGGGGACAATGTCGCAAAACCCGGCAGGGCACAACGCCCAACAGCCCGATGGGCCGACATCCGCAGGCGCGGCGACGGCCCGCCCGCCTTCGCGCTTGCAGCCGCGCCGTCCAGACGGCAAGACACCCCGATGCACAGTGACATCGCCCGGATCATCGACGCCCTGCCCCCCGACCGGCCCGTTCTTATCGCGGGGCCGACCGCGTCGGGCAAATCGGCGCTGGCGCTGCGAATCGCGCGCGACCGCGGCGGCATGATCCTGAACGCCGACGCGCTTCAGGTATTCGGCAACTGGCATATCCTGACCGCGCGCCCCGACCCGCGGGACGAAGCCCGCGCACCGCATCACCTTTACGGGCATGTCGACGGCGCCGATGACTATTCCGTCGGTCACTGGCTGCGGGACGTCGCGCGCATCAGGCGCGATCATCCCGGCATGCGGCCGATCATCGTCGGCGGCACCGGGCTCTACTTTCGCGCCCTGACCGAGGGGCTGGCCGAGGTGCCCGCGATCCCGCCCGCGATCCGCGCCGAGGCCGACGCCTGGCTGGCCGCGCAGGGCCCCGCGCCGATGCTGGCCGATCTGGATCGCCGCGACCCGGCCACCGCGCAGAGCCTGGACCGGCAGAATCCCCGCCGCATCCAGCGCGCGTGGGAGGTGCTGCACGCCACCGGACGCGGGCTGGCCCGCTGGCACCGCGACACGCCCGCGCCGCCGATGCCCCTGGCCGGTTGCGCGGCGCTTGTGCTGGAGGCCCCGCCCGCATGGCTGACCCCGCGCATCGAGACCCGGCTGCACCGGATGATCGAGGCCGGCGTCCTTGAGGAGGTGCGCGCGAACATGCGGCGCGGCTTGCTCGACCACACCGCCGGCGGGGGCAGTCCGCCCTCGTCCAAAGCCATTGGCGCCAGTCAGTTACGAGACTATATTGAGGGTACGCTTTCACTCGACGCCGCGCTGGATCGTGCGGTCGTAGAAACCCGCCGCTACGCCAAGCGGCAGCGCACCTGGTTCCGCTCCGGCATGACCGATTGGCAGCAGATCGACGCCGCGCGCCTCGGATGAACCGAGCGTCCGCAGATCCCTTTCCCGGCCCGTCCCCGACCCATCCTTGACCGGATACGCCACCAGACGCGCCACCGGACACGCCCGCGCGACCCGTCGGGCAACACCCCCGAATTCCGATCGCGTCATTGACCTGTCACACAAAGATGTGCCGAATAGCACTTGAATTGCCAAGGGAACGGGCCAGTTGAGCGCGCCAGACAGACGAGCCTGACGGAGACCAGGTGCAGGCACCAGATGGGCCCTGGCCGGTCGGATCAATGGCCGGGATCCAGGTGACACCCGCGCGGAGGGAGAGACGACATGACCAGGACCACCATCAACGGCAAGCCGCTTCATCCCGCCGTCGCCATGTATGCCGATGAACATCGCGCCGGTCAGCTTGACAGGCGCGAATTCCTCGCGCGCGCCTCGGCCCTGGGCGCGACCTCCGCCACCGCATACGCGCTTGCGGGGATCGCCCCCGCCACCGCGCAGCCCGCAAGCGCCACGCCGCGCCGGGGCGGCACGCTGCGCATCCAGACCGAGGTGCGCGCGCTCAAGGATCCGCGCACCTACGACTGGAGCCAGATCGCCAATTTCAGCCGCGGCTGGCTGGAATATCTGGTCGAATACAACCGCGACGGCACGTTTCGCGGCATGCTGCTCGACAGTTGGGAAGTCAACGAGGACGCCACGCGCTACACGCTGAACCTGCGCCCGGACGTGACCTGGAACAACGGCGACAAGTTCACCGCCGAAGACGTGGTGCGCATCCTCGAATACTGGTGCGACAAGACCGTGGAGGGCAACTCCATGGCCGGGCGGATGGCCACGCTGATCGACCCGGACACAAACCGGGCGATCCAGGGCGCGATCAAGGCCACCGGCGCGCTGACCGTCACGCTGGATCTGCCCAAGCCCGATATCTCGATCATTCCCGGCATGGCCGACTACCCCGCCGCCGTGGTGCACAAGGATCACGATCCCGAACGCATGATCGAACAGGCGCTCGGCACCGGACCCTACGTGCCCGAAACGCTCGAGGTCGGCGTCAAGGCCGTGTTGCGGCGCAACACGGATCATGACTGGTGGGGCGACAGGGCGCCGGACTACGGCGGCGCCACGCTGGAGCGGATCGAATACATCGACTACGGCACCGACCCTTCGGCCTGGGTGGCGGCCGCCGAGGCGGGCGAGGTCGACATGCTTTACGAGACCGTCGGCGATTTCGTGGAGATCATGGACAGCACCGGCTGGAACCGCTCCGAGGTGGTGACCGCCGCCACCATCACCATTCGTCCCAACCAGCAGGCCGAGGTCGACGGCATCAAGCCCTACGCCGATCCACGCGTGCGCCGCGCGCTGCAAATGGCGGTCCAGAACGCGGTCTGCCTGGAACTGGGCTACGCCGACCGCGGTATCGTGGCGGCCAATCATCACGTCTGCCCGATCCACCCCGAATATGCCGATATCGGGGCTGCGACCTACGACCCCGCCGCCGCGCTGGAACTGCTCGAAGACGCCAGGATGGCCGATTTCGAACATGAGCTGATTTCCATCGACGACGATTGGCGCAAGAACACCACCGATGCCGTCGCGGCGCAGCTGCGCGACGCGGGCATCAAGGTCAAACGCACGATCCTGCCCGGCTCGACCTTCTGGAACGGCTGGCTGACCTATCCGTTTTCGTCGACCAACTGGAACATGCGGCCGCTGGGCGTACAGGTGCTGGCGCTGGCTTATCGCACGGGCGAGGCCTGGAACGAATCCGCCTTTTCCAACGCCGAATTCGACACGCTGCTGAACAAGGCGCTGTCGATCGACAATGTCGACAAGCGGCGCGAGGTCATGGTGCGCATCGAGGAAATCATGCAGCAGGAGGGCGTGGTGATACAGCCCTACTGGCGCTCGCTCTACCGCCATTACGCCGACAAGGTGATCGGGGCCGAGATGCACCCGACCTTCGAGATTCATCCCTATCGGCTGGGGCTTGCCGCCTGATGCGCCCTGTTGGCCACCCCCAGCCGCACCTGCACGAGAAGGCGCCACACCTGCCGCCGCCGACCCTGACTGTACGAAACCGCGCAGAGGCCGCGCAATCGCGCGAAATGGCAGAGAAGGCGTCGCAGCGAACTTTCCATCGCGTCATCAACCGCTAGATGCGCAAGAACGCGGTGCGTGTCCGACGACACGGGAACCCACCGTGCACAGCATCGCCCGCGCAAGCCGGGCACAAAGCACAACAGAAAGGTATTCCCATGGTAAAATCGAGATTCAAGCGCGCCGGATTGCATCCGGCGGCCACGATGCACGCGATGGAACATCTGGCCGGACGGCTGGACCGCCGCGAATTCCTGACCCGCGCCACCGCGCTCGGCGTCTCGGCCGGGGCCGCCTACGGGCTGATCGGGCTGACCGCGCCCGCCCGCGCCCAGCAAGAGCCCGCCAAGGGCGGCACCCTGCGCATCCAGAGCAAGGTCATGGCCCTGAAGGACCCGCGCCTCTACGACTGGTCGGAGATGGCCAATTTCTCACGCGGGTGGCTGGAATATCTGGTCGAATACAACCGCGACGGCACCTTCCGCGGGATGCTGCTGGATAGCTGGGAAGTCAATGACGATGCCACGGAATACGTGCTGAACACCCGCGGCGGCGCGAAGTGGACCAACGGCGACGCCTTTACCGCCCAGGATGTCGCCCATAACATCGAACGATGGTGCGACAGCGGCGTCGAGGGCAACTCGATGGCGTCGCGCATGGGACAGCTGGTCGACCCCGACACCGGCAAGCTGCGCGAAGGCGCCGTCGAGGTGGCTGACGACACCACCGTGCTGCTGCACCTGCCCGCCCCCGACATCACGCTGATCGCCGGTTTTTCCGATTATCCCGCCGCCGTGGTCCACAGCAGCTTCACCGGCGGCGATCCGATGGCCGACCCGATCGGCACCGGCCCCTTCCTGCCGGAAACGCTCGACGTCGGCGTCAAGGGCGTGCTGGTCGCGAACGATGGCTTCGAATGGTGGGGCACGGATGTCTACGGTGGCCCGTACCTCGATCGGATCGAGTTCATCGACTACGGAGAGGACGCTGCCGCCTGGTTCGCCGCCGCCGACGCGGGCGACGTCGATACCATGTACGACACGCCGGGCGATTTCACCGAGATGTTCGACGCGCTGGGTTGGCAGCAATCGGAAACCGTCACGGCCAACACCGTCGTGCTGCGCGGCAACCAGCAGGTGGAGGTCGACGGCCGCAAGCCCTATGCCGACAAGCGCGTGCGCCGCGCGCTGGCGCTGGCGATCGACAACAACGTGCTGCTGGAGCTGGGCTATGCCGGTCACGGGTTGGTCGGCGCGGATCACCATGTCTGCCCGATCCACCCCGAATATGCCGATATCGGCCCCAGCGAATACGACCCCGAAGCGGCCAAGGCCCTGATGGAAGAAGCCGGTTTCACCGATTTCGAGCATGAGCTGTTTTCCATCGACGACGAATGGCGCCGCAACACCGCCGACGCCGCCGCGGCCCAGCTGCGCGATGCCGGTTTCCAGGTCAAACGGACGGTGCTGCCCGGCTCCACCTTCTGGAACGACTGGCTGAAGTACCCCTTCAGCGTGACCAACTGGGCGGGACGGCCGCTGGGGGTTCAGTCGCTGGCGCTGGCCTATCGCAGTGGCGAACCGTGGAACGAGACCGGCTACGCCAACCCCGAGTTCGACAGCAAGCTCACCGAGGCCATGTCGATCGCGGATGCCGACAAACGCAGCAAGATCATGGCCGAGCTGGAGCAGATCCTGCGCGACGACGGCGTCATCGTTCAGCCCTACTGGCGCGCGACCTACCGCTATGCGGCGCCCGGCGTCATCGGGGCCGAGCAGCATCCCGCGTTCGAGATTCATCCCTACAAGCTGGGGCTGAGCTGAACCGGAGGGGGCGGCAACCCGCACCGGAGCCCGGCAGGCACCCCGGCCGACGGCCGCCCCCCTCGCCGCATCAAGAGGAAAACACATGGGACTGTTCCTGCTGCGACGGCTGGGGGTAATGCTTCTGACGGCACTGTGCCTGACTTTCGTGGTGTTTTTCCTGACCAACCTGCCGCCGAACCTGGAAAAACTTGCCAAGACGCAAGGCAACAACCGCATGTCGGACGCCGACGTGACATCCTGGCTGCAACGCAACGGCTACGACCAGCCGCTTCTGACGCGCTATGGCGAATGGCTGGGCGTGGTGCCCGGCTGGCAAGACCCGCAGGCCGAAGGCCGCACGGGCCGCTGCGCCGACAGCGGACGGCCCGAGGCGCGATTTTGCGGCGTCCTGCAAGGCAATTGGGGCTATTCCTCCGTGTTTCGGGAGGACGTGTCAGAGATCATCGCCAAGCGTCTCGGCCTGACGGGAAAGCTCATGTTCTGGGTGCTTGCGGTGATGGTGCCCGCCGCCCTGCTGCTGGGGGTGCTGGCGGGGATGCGTGAGGGATCGCGCACCGACCGGGCGCTTTCGACGGTCTCCATCGCCACCACGGCCACGCCGGAATATGTCTCGGGCGTCATCCTCATCGCGGTCTTCGCCTCTTCGGCGGTGGGGCTGAAGTGGTTCAAGGGCACCGCCACCAGCGCGATGGACGAAGCGACATTCACCAACTTCGCCTTGCCGGTGCTGACCATCGCGCTTTACGGCACCGGCTATATCGCCCGGATGACCCGCGCCTCGATGGCGGAGGTGATGACCGCGCAATACATCAGAACCGCGCGGCTGAAGGGGGTGGGCTTTCCCGCCATCGTGATGAAACACGCCCTGCGCAACGCGTTGATCGCGCCCTTCACCGTGATCATGTTGCAATTCCCCTGGTTGCTCAACGGCGTGGTCATCGTCGAGACGCTGTTCAACTACAAGGGGTTCGGCTGGGTCCTGGTCCAGGCCGCCAGCAACAACGACATAGAGCTTTTGATGGGCGCGTCGGTGGTGGCGGTGATCGTGGTCCTGGTCACCCAGCTGATTTCCGATATCGGCTACGTCTACCTCAACCCCCGCATCAGAATCACCTAGGAGGGGGGGGCAAGGATGGACACACTCTCCTGGGTGCAGATCGCGGGACAATTGCTGTCGCAGTTCCTGCCTGTCTGGATCGCGCTGATCGTCACCTTCGCGCTGTCGGTGGGTTTCAAGCGGCGGCTGGGCCTCTATGGCAAGCTTTTCGACAGCCCGATCGGCATGGCGGGCTTTGCGATCGTGATGTTCTGGGTGTTCACGGCGCTCTTCGCCGATCTGATCGTCACCTTCGACCCGCTGGCGCAGGTGTCGGGCATGAAGAACAAGCCGCCGGGCTTTCCGGCAAGCGAGGCCGCGGGCCAATATTACCTGCTGGGCGGCGACAACCTGGCCCGCGATGTGTTCAGCCGCATGGTGATGGGCGCGCGGCGTGTGCTGGCCATCGCGCCGACCGCCACGCTCTTCGCCTTCATCGTCGGGATCACGTTGGGCCTGTCGGCCGCCTATTTCGGCAGGCGGCTCGACACGCTGCTGACCTTCCTTGCCAACCTGGTGCTCGCCTTTCCGGTGATCTTGCTGTTCTACCTGCTGGTCACGCCGGAGATCCGCCTCACCGGCATCCCGACCGTCCTCGCGGCGATCCTGTTCCTGTTTCCCATCGTCTTTCTGACGATCCTGTGGAACAGCCGGTATTTCACCAGACCGATGCTGCGCAACATGCTGGTGGCGGCGACGCTCGTGCTTGGCTTCTGGGCCTATTCGGGGCTCGCGTTCAACGCCGACCCGCTGGGCGTCTTCTACATGGACCCGAACCTGTTGAACGTCTTCGTCGCGGTGGTGTTCGTGAACTCGCCCACGGTCTTTCGCATCGTGCGCGGCATCGTGCTGGACATCCAGACCCGCGATTATGTCGCCGCCGCCCAGACCCGCGGCGAGGGCCCCTGGTACATCATGCTGTGGGAGATCCTGCCCAACGCCCGCGGCCCGCTGATCGTCGATTTCTGCCTGCGTATCGGATACACGACGATCCTTCTGGGAACACTGGGTTTTTTCGGCCTAGGCGTCTCACCGGAATCGCCCGACTGGGGCTCCACCATCAATGACGGGCGCAAGCTGCTGTCGATCTATCCGCATCCCGCGCTGGTGCCCGCCTTCGCCCTGATGAGCCTCGTGCTCGGGCTGAACCTGCTGGCCGACGGGCTGCGCGAAGAAAGCCTGAGGGACTGAGATGAGCGATCCGACCCCCCCGCACGATGAAATGCCCGGCCCCGACACGACCGCGCCGTTGCTGGACATCGACAAGCTGTCGATAAGCTTTTTCACCCGCCGCGACGAGATCCCGGCCGTCAGGGACTTCAGCTGCACGATCCGCCCTGGCGAAACGCTTGGCCTGGTGGGTGAATCCGGTTGCGGCAAATCCACCGTCGCGCTGGGCGTCATGCGCGATCTGGGACCCAACGGGCGCATCGTCGGCGGCACGATCCGGTTCAGGGGGCGGGATCTGGTCACCATGGATCAGGCGGGCCTGCGACGGTTGCGCGGATCTGAAATCGCGATGATCTACCAGGAGCCCATGGCCTCGCTGAACCCGGCGATGAAGGTGGGAAAACAGTTGATGGAGGTGCCGATCCTGCATGCCGCCGCCGCCCCGCAGGAGGCCCGTCGCCTGGCGCTGGAGATGATCGGCGACGTCGGCCTGCCCGATCCGCAGCGCATATTGGACGCCTATCCGCATCAGCTGTCGGGCGGGCAGCAGCAGCGCATCGTGATCGCGATGGCGCTGATGTCCAAACCGGCCCTGCTGATCCTGGATGAACCGACGACCGCGCTTGACGTCACCGTCGAGGCCGGGATCGTCGAGCTGGTCAAGGCGCTCGGCCGGAAATACGGCACGTCGATGCTTTTCATATCGCACAACCTCGGCCTGATCATGGATGTCTGCGACCGGATCTGCGTGATGTACGCGGGCGAAGCCGTTGAAACCGGGTCCGTTTCCACCGTGTTCGACCGGATGCGCCACCCCTATACGCAGGCCCTTTTCCGATCGATTCCGCTGCCGGGGGCCAACAAGCGCAGCCGACCGCTGATCGCCATTCCGGGCAATCTGCCCCTGCCCCACGAACGGCCGCCGGGATGCAATTTCGGCCCGCGCTGCGACCATTTCGTCGCCGGACGCTGCGACGCGATGAAAATCCCGATGCTGCCCGTCGAGGGGAACGCCGGTCACGATACCCGTTGCATCCGCTACGATGAGATCGACTGGACAGGCCCTGTCACCCGGCCCGATCAAGCTGTGGACTCCACACCCGGGGAGGTGGTGCTGCGCGTCGAAAACCTGCAAAAATACTATGAGGTCGCCGCGAATTCGCTGTTCGGAAAGCGCGGCGAGACAAAGACCGTCAAAGCGGTGGAGGCCGTCAGTTTCGAGGCGCGCGAACGCGAGACGCTGGCGATTGTCGGCGAATCGGGCTGCGGAAAATCCACCCTCGCCAAGGTATTGCTGGGGCTGGAGACCGCGACGGCGGGCACGGTCATGCTCGACGACCGCGCGATTCAGTCGACCCCGATCCAGAAACGCGGCACACGGACCGTTTCGGCGATACAGATGATCTTTCAGAACCCTTTTGACACGCTGAACCCGTCGATGAGCGTTGGCCGCCAGATCCAGCGCGCGCTGGAGGTGTTCGACGTCGGCACCACGCAGGCCGAGCGCAGGGGCCGGATGCTCGAACTGCTGGACATGGTCCGATTGCCCCGCGCCTTTGCCACGCGCATGTCGCGGCAATTGTCCGGCGGGCAGAAGCAGCGCGTCGGGATCGCGCGCGCCTTCGCGGGCGGCGCACGCATCGTCGTGGCGGATGAGCCGGTTTCCGCACTCGATGTCTCGGTGCAGGCGGCGGTTTCAGAGCTGTTGATGCAGATCCAGCAGCGCGAAAAGACCACCCTTTTGTTCATCTCGCATGATCTGTCGATCGTGCGCTACCTGGCCGATCGCGTGCTGGTCATGTACCTGGGCCATGTGGTCGAGATCGGCGCCACCGCCGAGGTCTTCTCCCCGCCCTATCACCCCTATACCGAAGCTTTGCTGTCCGCCGTGCCGATCGCCGACACGCGGATCAAAAAGAAGCGCATCGTCCTGGAGGGGGAGATTCCCTCCGCCATGGAGCCGCCGCCGGGATGCCCGTTCCAGACGCGGTGTCGCTGGAAATCGCAGGTGCCCGGCAATCTGTGCGAAACCCGCGTCCCGCCGATGCAGACCTTCGGCGATCACATGATCAAATGCCACCTGGATCGGGATATCCTGCTGAACATGGCCCCCGTGATCACGACGGCGACCGAATAAGGTTTCAGCCAGGGGAACGAATCCTGTGGTGCGCGGGTTGCCCCAGAGCAATGCAATCATAGGCGAGGCCCCGGGCGGATGAGCAATAACGACAATCTGGCCTGGACCGTGCCGGTGATGCGCGCAGGCTACACGGGCCGCGGTCTCGTCTACCTCGTGGTGGCGGGGTTCTCGATCTTTTCCGTCATGCGCGGCGGCTCCGGCGAGGGCACGGGAACCGCGCTGCAATCGCTGGAAAACTCACCGCTCGGCACTCTGGGGCTTGGCCTCATTTTCCTCGGGATGCTGGCCTACGCCGTGTGGCGCGGGTTCGACGCCGCCTATGATCTGGAAAATTACGGCCAGACCGCCAAGGGCGTGACGGCCCGCACAGGCATGGTCGTGACCGGGGCGATCCATCTGGGCATCGGTTTCGCGGCGCTGGCGGTGCTGTTCACCTCCGGCGGCGGGGACGAATCCTCGATCGCGCGCGCCACCGCCAAGGTCATGTCGGTGCCGGCCGGACGCTGGATCGTGGCGCTGGCTGGCGTGGCGACATTCGGGGCCGGGCTCTACTACCTGCGCAAGGCGTGGAAAGAGACCTACCGCGATCACCTGGTCGCTAACCATTTCACCGCACAATGGAATCCGGTTCTGAAATTCGGCGTCTCGGCGCAGGGGGCCCTGATCGTGCTGATCGGCGCGTTTTTCATCTATGCCGGTTTCACCGCGCAGCCCGACAACGCGGGCGGCGTCGGCAAGGCGTTCACTTTCCTGGCGCAGCAGCCCTTCGGCAAGTTCCTGGTCGGCATCATCTGCGTGGGGCTGCTCGGTTTTGCGCTGTTCTGCTTCGTGAACGCGGCCTATCGCATCGTCCCCAAAGTCGCGGGCGACGATATCGAAACCCTGGCGGCAAGGCTGAAATCCAAGGCGCGTCGTGCCTCGGCGTCGATGGGTTGAGGCCGCGGCGATCTGCCTTGTCCAAATCTCTGTGCTACGGGCTGCCCATGATAACGCGCACATAGTTTCGCGTCTCGGAATATGGAGGAATGCCGCCATATTTGCTGACGGCCCCCGGACCCGCGTTATAGGCGGCCAGCGCGTGCGACCAGTTGCGGAACCTGTCGTACTGCTTGCGCAGATACTGCGCGCCGCCGTCCAGATTTTCCCGGGGCGAGCGCGGGTCGACCCCCAGGATGCGTGCGGTGGCAGGCATCAGCTGCGCCAGACCGATCGCGCCCTTGCGGCTGACCGCCTTAGGGTTCCAGTTGCTTTCCTGCTGAACGAGGCGCAGAAAAAGATCCTCCGGCACGCCGTGACGTCGCGCGGCACTGCGCGCGACCGGCATGTACTGACCCCGGTACTGCCCGTTGTAGCGAGGCACGGCGCGCGCGCCCAGCTCGGCGCGCGGCTCGGTCTTGGTGGATTTGGTCGATTTGGGCTGCAATCTGCTGGAGGCAGAATACTGTTTGGACAGACGGGAATCGAGCAGCGCGGCTTGGCTGGCGAAGAGCTTCGAACGCGCCTTGGATGAGGCCCCGATGGATTCGGCGACGGCATCCAATGGCATGAATGCCGCCAGATATACCCCTAGAACAATGAAATATCGCATGAAATTATGGACCCTGTCGATTTGTGGCGACAGGATAGGGCAATCGACAAAATGCGGGAAGATATTCCTCCGCATAGCATTCCGGGTTTTTAATCCGTCCTTCACCAAGTAACCTCACGCTTCGACAATATATAGATTCGATGGAGGCACCTTATGGCCGGGTCCGTGAACAAAGTGATAATCGTCGGCAACCTGGGCCGCGATCCCGAGGTGCGAACCTTTCAGAACGGCGGAAAGGTCTGTAATCTGCGCATTGCGACCTCCGAAAACTGGAAGGATCGCAACACCGGAGAGCGGCGCGAACGGACCGAGTGGCATTCCGTGGCGATTTTTTCCGAACCTCTGGCCCGCATCGCGGAGCAGTACCTGAGGAAAGGGTCAAAGGTCTACATCGAGGGCCAGCTCGAGACGCGCAAATGGCAGGATCAATCGGGCCAGGACCGCTACTCCACCGAGGTCGTGCTGCGTCCCTACCGCGGCGAGCTGACGTTGCTGGACGGGCGCGGTGAAGGCGGCGGCGGCGGCGGCTACTCCGGCCGCGATGAGTACCAGGGCGGCGGACAAGGCGGCTCCGGCGGCGGGCAGTCCTCGCGCGGCGGCTATGACGGCCCATCGGGCCCCGCCTCGGACATGGACGACGAAATTCCGTTTTGAGCCCACGCATATACCTGCGCAAGCCCATGGCCTGCCTGCACCCACGCAGGCAGGCTTTTTTGTTTATGAACAAAATCTTGCGCTCCGCGACGAATGGAGCGCATGAACCTCGCACCGCGTCGGATCACGCGCCGCCGGTCACCTCCCGCGCGCGGCCAGGGCGTCGGTCAGCACCTCGCGCAGCACCTCGCGCGGCACCTCGCTGGTGACGAAAGCGCGCCCGATCCCCTGCGCCATGACAAAGCGCAGCGTCCCGGCGACGACCTTCTTGTCCTGCGCCATCAGATCGATCAGCGTATCCGCCTGCGGCAAGGGGCCCGGGATATCGCCAAGGTCGGTCTTGGCACCCGTCGCACGCAGATGCTGCCTGACGCGACTCGGATCTTCCTGCGCACACAGGCCCAGCCGCGCCGACACCTCGAAGGCGAGCGCACAACCGATCGCCACGCCTTCGCCGTGCAGCAGCCGATCACTGTAGCCGGTCGCGGCCTCCAGCGCGTGGCAAAAGGTGTGGCCCAGGTTCAGCAGGGCGCGTTCCCCCTGTTCGGTCTCGTCGCGCGCGACGATATCGGCCTTCATCCGCACCGACCGGCGCACCGCCTCGATACGCAACGCGCTGCCGCCCGCGACAAGGGCGGGCGCGTTGCGTTCCAGCCACTCGAAAAAATCAGCATCCCCGAGCAGACCGTATTTGACCACTTCCCCATAACCGGCGAGAAAATCGCGCGGCGGCAACGTGGCCAGCGCAGCCACATCGGCCAGCACCAGGGCGGGCTGATGAAAGGCGCCGATCAGGTTCTTGCCCTGCGGCGCGTTGATCCCGGTCTTGCCCCCGACCGAGCTGTCGACCTGCGCCAGCAGGCTGGTCGGGATCTGCACGAACCGGATGCCACGCCGCAGCACCGCCGCCGCGAACCCCGCCAGATCGCCGATGACGCCGCCGCCCAGGGCGATCAGCAGATCCTGACGCTCGATCTTTTCCGACAGCAGCCATTCGACGGCGCGGGTGAAATGCGGCCAGGATTTCGTGGACTCGCCCGCGGGCAGCGCCAGCGACACCATCGCGATGCCCTGATCGGCGAGAGCCTCGCGCAGCCGCTCCAGATGCAGGCCGGCGACCGTTTCATCGGTGATGACGGCGACCCGGGGACGCGCCAGCAGCGGCGCGATCTGCTGCCCCGCGGTCTCGATCAGGCCCGCGCCGATGCGCACATCGTAAGACCGCGCCCCCAGGGCGACATGCACCGTCTCGCAATTCATTCGGCGTCGTCCTCCAGATAGTGGTTTTCGAGCAGCGCGCGGTGCACCGCGCAGGCGGTCTGCGCGATCGAGGCGCCATGGCGCGCCTTCACGATCAGATCGGCCTGCGCATAGATCGGCGCGCGCGCTTCATAAAGCGTTTCCAGCGCCTTGCGCGGATCGGAAGTCATCAGCAGAGGCCGCGTGGTCTTGTGCCGCACGCGCTGCCACAACAGGTCAAGCTCGGCCTGCAGGCAGACGGAAACGCCCTCGGCCGAGATCAGCGCGCGGTTCGCCTCGGCCAGGAAGGCCCCGCCGCCGGTCGACAGCACGCTCGGCGGCCCGCGCAGCAGGCGCGCGATCACCTGCGCCTCCTTGTCGCGAAAGAAGGGCTCTCCGTCGCGGGCAAAGATCTCGGCGATGCTGGCGTTCGCGGCCCTTTCGATCTCGGCGTCGGAATCGATGAAGGCCACACCCAGATCCCGGGCCAGCGCGGTTCCGACGGCGGTCTTCCCGACACCCATCATTCCGACCATGACAACCGTTTTTTTCAGATGCAGTGTCACGAACGGCGACGTCCCGCTTATAAGAATTTCTTTGCCTGAATGGCGTGAACTTGCCTCATTTGCCATATATAAAAGATACAATAAAGCCAAAGTCCGGATGGAGCAGCAATGGGACGCCTTTTCAAAATCCTGTTTTACCTTTTGATTCTAGGGTTTATCGGGCTCGTCGGATTTGCTTTTCTGGGCGATTTGTCCCCCCAGCAAGAGGTCATCAACGAGCCGGTCCAGTTGAATGTCAACTAGAACGCGCCTCTTCTGCGCTGCCTCGCTGATCCTGACCCTTTCTGCGGGGGCCGGTGTGACACAGCAACCCGTCGGCCCCGGCCAGGACGGCGCACGCAGCGACGGCAGCCCGCTGTCCGCCATCGACTGGCTCAGCCGGTCGGTCGAATCGCCGCGCGTGGCGCTGGAGCCGCCGGTCAGCGGCGATGCCTCCGTCGGCAGTATCGACGTGCGGCCCCTGCCCCGTACCCCGCCCGATGCGCTCGGGCTGCTGCCCGCCTCCGATTACGGGCTGAGCCCGGATCTATGGGGGCCGACGCCGACAGGGCGGATCGTGTCGCTGATCAACGCGCAGGCCATCGGCGCCTTGCCCGCGGCGCGGGGGCTGGTCAAATCCATCCTGCTGGCGCAGCTTGATCCGCCGGTGGATTCTAACGGCGGCAACCTCTTGCTGCTGGAGCGGATCGACAAGCTTCTGTCCTTTGCCGCGCTGGGGGATGCGGCCGCGCTGCTGAACCATATCGGGACCGGCGATGCGGCGCTGTTCCGGCGCTGGTTCGACATCAGCCTGCTGACCGGGCAGGAAGATCACGCCTGTCAGGTCATGCGCGACACGCCCCAGATCGCCCCCACCCTGCCCGCGCGGATTTTCTGTCTGGCGCGCGGCGGCGACTGGAACGCGGCCGCGCTGACGCTGGAAACCGCGCAGGCGCTCGGCGCCGTCTCCCGCGAGGAGGACGCCTTGCTGCGCCGGTTTCTGGACCCCGAGTACGACGATCCGAACGCGGGCCCGCTGGTCACCGACACCGTCACACCGCTGCAATACAAGATGCTGGCCGCCATCGGCGAGCCGCTGCCATCGCGCGGCCAGCCGCTGGCCTTTGCCCATGCCGATCTGACCGACCAATCCGGATGGAAATCGCAGATCGAGGCGGCGGAGCGGCTGGCGCGTCGCGACGCGGTGGACCCCGCGCGGCTGGCACAGATCTACATGATGCGGCTGCCCGCGGCCTCTGGCGGGCTGTGGGACAGGGTCGGCGCGCAGCAGGCGCTGGAAAGCGCCCTTCAGGACCGCGACCCGCAGGCCATCGCCCGAACCCTGCCCGTCGCCTGGCGCGCGATGTCGCGGGCGCGGCTGTCGCTGCCCTTTGCCCGCTATGTCGCGCCGCAGCTTGAGGGAATCGCGCTTCCCGACGCCCTGGCGCCGCTGGTGTTCCGCATCCGCCTGCTTACGGACGAGGCCGAGCGCGCCGCGCGCGAGCACACCTCCGCCACCCCGGTCGAAGCCTTGCTGAAGGCCGTCGCCCTGGGCGAGATGTCCGGCGCCAAGGGCGCCGACGATGTCGAAGGCGCGGTGATCTCGGGCCTGAGCGGGGAGATTGCCCCCGACAAGCGGCTGCCCCCCGATCTCAGCCGGATGCTGCGCGAAAAGCGTGTGGGCGAGGCGATCCTGACCGCGACCGCATTGCTCAACACCGGGGCCGCCAGCGATCCCGGCGACATCGCGGCGGCGCTGACACTGCTGCGCAGCGTCGGGCTGGATCACGTGGCGCGGCGCGCCGGGCTGCAACTGATCCTGACAGAGGCGGGCTAGAGGATGCGCCGTTGGCTCGACGCCTTTCTGGAAGCGCAGGCGGCGGAACTGGACGCGGCCGAAAACACCCGGCTGGCATATGCGCGCGATCTGATCGACTTCGCCGACTGGCTGGAGCGCAGGCAGCAGGATTACACCCTCGCCATGCGCCGCGACATCGAGGCGTATCTGGTCCATTGCGATGAACAGGGTCTGGCCAAATCCACCCGCGCGCGGCGGCTCTCGGCGATCAAGCAGCTCTACCGATTCGCCTATGAGGAAGACTGGCGCAGCGATAATCCGGCCATCCAGATCCGCGGACCCGGCCGCGACCGGCGCCTGCCCAAGACGCTCAGCACGCAAGAGGTCGACAACCTGTTGAGCGCCGCCGAACTGTCCGCGCGCAACGCCAACGACAGGCTGCGCAATGTCTGCCTGATGCAGCTGCTCTATGCCACGGGAATGCGGGTGAGCGAGCTGGTCTCGCTGCCGGTCAGCGCCGCGCGGGGCGATCCGCGCATGTTGCTGATCCGCGGCAAGGGCGGGCGCGAACGTCTCGTGCCGCTGTCACCGCCCGCGCGCACCGCGCTGTCCGCCTGGATCGTGCAGCGCGACCGCAACGACGAGCTCGCGCAGAAAAAAGGTGCTCCGGCCTCGCGTTTTCTGTTTCCGTCCCGTGGCAAGCTGGGGCATCTGACGCGGCACCGCTTTTACACGCTGATCAAGGATCTGGCGGTGCATGGCGGCATCGATCCGGCCAAGGTGACGCCGCACACCCTGCGCCACGCCTTTGCCACGCATCTGCTGGCCAACGGGGCCGATCTGCGCTCGATCCAGACGTTGCTGGGGCACGCCGACGTCTCCACGACCGAGATCTACACCCATGTGCTGGATGAGCGGTTGACCGCGCTGGTGATGGATCATCACCCGCTGGCCAAGAACGATCCCTGAACCCGCGCCGCCCGCGGGGGCCTGCGCAGACTGGCGGGCAGGACATCCTCGCTCGGCCAATAGCCCGAAGCCAGCGCATCGTGATAGCCCTGGGTCAGACCCGCGGCCTGCATCGCCGCGCGCGCGGCCTGCCAGTCGTAATCCAGCCGGTGCACCACCGCCTGCCCGTCCGTGAGCACGGCGAAACGCGTCTGGGGGCGGCCGTCGTGCGGCGGCATCCCGATCACGCCTGCGTTGACCCAATGGACCCCCGCGACGCGTCTTTGAAAGGCAATGCCGCTGTGGCCCGCGATCACGCCCTCCAGCGGGCCGACCAAGCGTTGCAACGCGTCGAGTTCTTCATCGAAGACGGCATCGGGGCTGTCCGGCCAGATGAACCGGCTGATATCCTTCACGCCCCCGTGGATCACGGCGTAGCGCCTTCCCCCTTGTGAAAAGCGGACCACATCGGGCAGCGCCGCCATCCACGCGCGCGCCTCTTCGCCCACCGCGCCGTCCGCATGGGCGAACCAGCCGCGCGACAGCAGATCGCAGGCGGTGCCATCGGCAAAGCCACAGCCGCAATCGCCTGCACCCGCCGCCAGTTGGCGTTCGCAATTGCCCGCAACCACCGCCCCGCCCCGGCGCCGCACCAGATCGACGCTCTCGCCGGGGTCGGCACAATAGGCAGCGATGTCGCCGGTACAGATCATCCGCCCGGCCGGGATGCCGAGCGCGCCCGCGCGCCGCACCAGCGCCTCGCCGGCCCGAAGGTTGGAATAGACCCCGCCGTAGAGCAGCACAGGCCCGTCCAGCGCACCAAGATCGCGTACCTTCATCGCCCTGTCCCGTCCCCCCGCTCCGGCCGCGCGTTGTCCTGCGGCCTCGCGTGTCCTTGCGTGCCCTTGCGCGCCCTTGCGCGCTTGTCACGTCCTCCCATAAGACAGGGTATCTTTACGGGACAAGCGATCTATGGACACGACACTGTTTCTTGACAGCAGCTTCTGGCTGACGGCGGGGGCGATCTTTCTGCTGCTGGTCCTGTCGGCCTTTTTCTCGGGCTCGGAAACCGCGCTGACGGCGGCGTCGCGCGGCAAGCTGCGCAGCCAGGCCGACAAGGGATCGCGCGGCGCCGAACGGGCGCTGTCGATCACCGAAGACAACGAGCGGCTGATCGGATCGGTGCTGCTGGGCAACAACCTGGTCAACATCCTGTCGACGTCGCTCGCGACGGCGCTGTTCACGCGGGTGGTAGGCGAATCGGGTGTCGCCGTCGCCACGCTGGTGATGACGCTGCTGGTTCTGATCTTTGCCGAGGTGCTGCCCAAGACCTATGCCATCACCAATGCCGAAACGGCCGCCGCGCTGGTGTCGCGGCCCATCGCGGCGGTGGTGCTGGTGTTCTCGCCCGTGGTCTCGGCGGTGCGCGCGCTGGTGCGCGGGCTGCTGGGGCTGGTCGGCGTGACCACCGACCCCGACGGGCAGATCCTCGCCGTGCGGGAGGAGATCGCGGGCGCCCTGCAACTCGGTCATTCCGAGGGCGTGGTCGAAAAGGAAGACCGCGACCGCATTCTGGGCGCGCTGGATCTGGGCGAGCGCACCGTGGAGGAGATCATGCTCCACCGCAGCGGGATCGAAATGATCAACGCCGAGGACAGCGCCGACGACATCCTGTCGCAATTGCTGAAATCCCGACACACCCGGCTGCCGATCTATCGCGACGACCCCGAAAACATCGTGGGCGTGATTCACGCCAAGGATCTGCTGCGCGCCATCGACCGGCTGATGCGCGGGCCCAATGCCTCGCCCGATGCGCTGGAGCGGTTCCAGATCATGGACGTGGCGATGAAGCCCTATTTCGTGCCGGAAACCACCACGCTCGACGATCAGATGCGTCAGTTCCTCCGCCGCCGCACCCATTTCGCGCTGGTCGTCGACGAATACGGCGCGCTTCAGGGGCTGATCACGCTGGAGGACATCCTGGAGGAAATCGTGGGCGAGATCACCGATGAATTCGATGTCGACGCCGAACACCCGATCCGCAGGACCGAGGACGGCGCCTATCTGGTCGAAGGCGCGATGACGATCCGCGACCTCAACCGCGCCACCGACTGGAACCCGCCCGACGATGAGGCCAACACCATCGCCGGGCTGGTCATCCACGAAGCCCAGATGATCCCGACCCAGGGGCAGGTGTTCAGCTTTCACGACTTCCGCTTCGAGGTGCAGGAGCGCAAGGAAAACCGCATCACCAAGCTCAAGATCAGCCGCCTCTGACGGCCCGCGGTCAGAGCGTGGCGTTGATCGCGCCGCCGTCCAGCAGGATGTTCTGGCCGACGATGAAGCCCGCGTTCTGCGAACACAGGAACGCGCAGGCGGCGCCGAATTCGCGCGCGGTGCCGTAGCGCCCGGCGGGGATCGTCGTTTCGCGGCGGGCGCGGGCCTCTTGCGGGGTGATACCCTGCTGGGTGGCCACAGTGCCGTCGAGCGCGGTCGCCCGGTCGGTGTCGTGGATGCCGGGCAGCAGATTGTTGATCGTCACCCCCTTGCCCGCCACCTGACGCGCGGTCCCCGCGACAAAGCCGGTCAGACCGGCCCGCGCCGTGTTCGACAGCCCCAGCGCGGCGATGGGAGCCTTGACCGACTGGCTGGTGATGTTGACCACCCGGCCCCAGCCGTTGTCCATCATCGAAGGCAGCAGCGCCTGCATCAGCGCGATCGGCGTCAGCATGTTGGCATCGAGCGCCGCGATGAACTGGTCGCGCTGCCAGTCCTGCCACACCCCCGGCGGCGGGCCGCCCGCGTTGGTGACAAGGATATCGACCGATCCGGCGGCCTCCAGCACCTGCGCGCGCCCCTCGGAGGTGGTGATATCGGCCGCGACCGGCATGATCGTGACGCCGTATCGGTCGGACAAGGTCTGCGCGGTTTCGGTCAGCGGGCCTTCGGTGCGGGCGTTCAGGATCAGATCCACCCCCGCCTCGGCCAGCGCCTCCGCGCAGCCGCGCCCCAGCCCCCTGGACGAGGCGCAGACCAGCGCGCGTTTTCCCCTGATACCCAGATCCATGATCTTCCTCCCTGCTTTGGCGACATACCTGCGCGGTTTCAGCGCGCCGTGCAAGCCCGCGCCGACGCGCAAACGACCCTGCGAAACCGCCGCAAGGCGAGTGGGCCGCCCGGTGCGGCATCGCCCGGGGCAGCCGCCGAATTGCCATCTATCGCCTTGCTCCTCCCTCCTTTTGGCCGCATTTCTTTTGCATTATCAAATCGGTTGAGCTGCCACGCGCCGGGCTGAGCCCCCGGCCGCCCCGCTGTGCGGGCCTCGCGCTCCGGCAGATCAGGCCGACCACAGAGTTAACCGAAGAAAGCACCCGCCCATGCCTGCCCCAACCCCCGTTGCCCCGACCACCACGCAAAGCTGTCAGGTCTATGCCGCCGCGGATTTCGCCGTGGTGCTCGGGGCCAATCAGAACCTCGGCGTCAGCACGATCGCGGAGCTGAACCCGGGCGACATCTACGGGCTGCTCGCGCATGCGGCGCCGCTGATCCTGGTGCACGCGGGCCATGACGATCTGACCGACGTGCAGGCCGTCGCCCCCGGATCTCAGGTGGGCCAGGCAGGCCAGCCGATCGAGATGGCGGGCCGGATCACGATGATGGGCGATGACGGGATGCTGGTGGAGATCCTGCTGCTTCGCTGCGCGGAGGAGCTGTTCCTGCGCCCCCTCGCCGCGCTCAAGCCGCGCACCGAATACACGCTGATCCACGTCGACGCCCAAAGCGGCAAGATGGATCTGGCGGAAATCGCCTGCGTCAGCTTCACCCGCGGCACGCAGATCGCGATGGCCAATGGCGCACAGCGCCGGGTCGAGGATCTGGCGATCGGCGACCGGGTTCTGACCCGCGATCACGGCGCCCGCCCGATCCGCTGGATCGGCGCGCAGACGGTGCGGGCCATGGGCGCCTTTGCGCCGGTGTTCATCAGCAAGGGCGCGATGAACAACGCCGAGGATCTCATCCTCAGCCCCGATCACCGCCTGTTCATCTATCAGCGCCGCGACGAGATCGGCCTGGGGCGCCAGGAGGTGCTGGTAAAGGCCAAATACCTGGTGAACGGAGAGACGATCTATCAGCGCGACGGCGGTTTCGTCGATTACTTCCACCTGCTTCTCGACGAACATGAAATCATCTTCGCCGAAGGCATCGCGGCCGAAAGCCTGATGGTCAACAGCCACACCCTGGCCGCCATGCCCGGCGATCTGGCCAAAGAGGTGACCGCCAGCCACGGTGCCCTCGCCCAGACCGCGCGTCGAGGAGCGGAGCCGGAGCCGCTCGATCTGGAGGGGATGGACCTGGCCGAGCTGCTGCGCCGCGCCAGCGGCCATTAGCGATCCGGCCATCTGCCCCCGCGCGCGGTGGCCGATTGCCTATGCCGGACCGCCCCGCTATATGCCGCCTATGCTGGACCGCACCCCAAACCGCCCCGACCTGCCGCGCGAAATCGCGCGACGCCGCACATTCGCGATCATCTCGCATCCCGATGCGGGCAAGACGACGCTGACCGAAAAATTCCTGCTCTACGGCGGCGCCATCCAGATGGCCGGACAGGTCCGCGCCAAGGGCGAGGCACGGCGCACGCGGTCCGACTTCATGCAGATGGAAAAGGACCGCGGCATTTCCGTCTCGGCCTCGGCGATGTCCTTCGATTACGCGGAGTTCCGCTTCAACCTCGTGGACACGCCGGGCCACTCCGACTTTTCCGAGGACACCTACCGCACGCTGACGGCGGTGGACGCCGCGATCATGGTGATCGACGGGGCCAAGGGCGTGGAAAGCCAGACGCAAAAGCTGTTCGAAGTCTGCCGCCTGCGCGACCTGCCGATCCTCACCTTCTGCAACAAGATGGACCGCGAAAGCCGCGATGTCTTCGAGATCATCGACGAAATTCAGGAAAACCTCGCGATCGACGTGACGCCGGCCAGCTGGCCCATCGGCATGGGCCGCGACTTCCTGGGCTGCTACGACATGCTGCGCGACCGGCTGGAACTGATGGACCGCGCCGACCGCAACAAGATCGCCGAAAGCATCGAGATCGCAGGCCTGGACGATCCGCTGCTGGACAGGCACGTGCCCGCCCATCTGCTGGAAAAGCTGCGCGAAGAGGTCGAGATGGCCCGCGCGCTGCTGCCGCCGCTGGATGCGCAGGCGCTGCTCGACGGCACGCTGACGCCGATCTGGTTCGGCTCGGCCATCAACTCCTTCGGGGTCAAGGAACTGATGGAAGGCATCGCGCAATTCGGCCCCGAGCCGCAGGTTCAGAACGCAGAACCACGCCAGATTTCTCCCGAAGAAACAAAGGTTTCCGGCTTCGTCTTCAAGGTTCAGGCGAATATGGACCCCAAGCATCGCGACCGGGTGGCCTTCGTGCGGCTGTGCTCGGGGCATTTCAACCGCGGCATGAAGCTCACGCATGTGCGCAGCAAGAAACCGATGGCCGTGTCGAACCCGGTGCTGTTTCTGGCCTCTGACCGCGAATTGGCCGAAGAGGCCTGGGCCGGCGACATCATCGGCATTCCCAACCACGGCCAGCTGCGCATCGGCGATGCGCTGACCGAGGGCGAGACGCTGCGCTTCACCGGCATTCCGTCCTTCGCGCCGGAGCTGTTGCAAAACGTACGCGCGGGCGATCCGATGAAGGCCAAGCACCTGGAAAAGGCGCTGATGCAATTCGCCGAGGAAGGCGCGGCCAAGGTCTTCAAGCCCGCCATCGGATCGGGGTTCATCGTGGGCGTCGTCGGGCAGCTTCAGTTCGAGGTTCTGGCCAGCCGGATAGAGCTGGAATACGGGCTGCCCGTCCGGTTCGAGCCGTCGCAGTTCACATCCGCGCGCTGGGTGAGCGGGCCGAAGGCTGCGGTGGATAAATTCGTCGCCGCCAACAAGGGCCATATCTCGCACGACAACGACGGCGACATCGTTTATCTGACGCGTCTTCAGTGGGATATCGACCGCATCGAGCGCGACCACCCCGACCTGACGTTGAGCGCGGTCAAGGAAATGATGGTGCAATAGGCGGCGCCCGCCGCCCCCGAAGCGACGGCGCCCGACCCTGGGCCTGTCGGTGACAATCAGCCTTGCAGCGTCGCGTCCATCGTGATTTCCGCGTTCAACAGTTTGGAAATGGGGCAGTTTTCCTTGGCCGCCTTGGCGGCTTTCTCGAACGCGGCCTGATCGGCGCCGGGTATTTTCGCGGTGACGACCAGATGGCTCCCGGTCACGGCGAAGCCGCCGTCCTTTTCCTCCAGCGACACGGTGGCTTTCGTCTCAATGCTGTCGGGAACAAGGTCGCTTTCCCCCAGGATCAGCGAGAGCGCCATCGAAAAACAGCTGGCGTGGGCGGCGCCGATCAGCTCCTCGGGGTTGGTGCCGTTCTTGCCCTCGAAGCGCGTGTTGAAGCCATAGGGCTGATCGTTCAGCACGCCGCTTTCGGTGGACACATGGCCCTTGCCGTCCTTCAGCCCGCCAGTCCACTTCGCCGATCCGCTTTTCTTGATCATCTTCATCCCTCCGTATTGCCGGCGGCCGCATCCTGCGCCGCTCACGCAACGACCTAGCCTGCCGGACCAGGCTGCCAAGATGGCCGCAACCGTTCACATTTCGTACACAAAGCTGTGAAATTATCCCGATTGTGCAGTTTGCTGGCATGTGCGTTGACCCGCGCCTATATATGCAGTAGCCACAGGCCCATTCGGGGCGACCTTGCGCGAGATGCGGCCAACCGGGCCTTCCGCCCCCTTAGACGTTACGGGCCAGGAGTGTCCGTAGAGCACGGATACATATGACCAAATTTTCTGACTTGAAACTGGACCCGAAGGTCCTGAAGGCTGTCGAAGAGGCAGGCTACGAAACCCCCACTCCGATTCAGGAAGGCGCGATTCCCCATGCGCTGGACGGGCGCGACGTGTTGGGCATCGCGCAGACGGGCACCGGCAAGACCGCCAGCTTTACCCTGCCGATGATCACCCTGCTGAAACGCGGCCGCGCCCGCGCGCGGATGCCGCGCAGCCTGGTGCTGGCGCCGACGCGCGAACTTGCGGCGCAGGTGGCCGAGAATTTCGACACCTACTCCAAACATACCAAGTTGACCAAGGCGCTGCTGATCGGCGGCGTGTCCTTCAAGGAACAGGACAAGCTGATCGACCAGGGCGTCGACGTGCTGATCGCCACGCCGGGCCGTCTGCTCGATCATTTCGAGCGCGGCAAGCTGTTGCTGACCGGCGTGCAGATCATGGTGGTGGATGAGGCCGACCGCATGCTCGACATGGGGTTCATCCCCGATATCGAGCGGATCTTCAACCTGACGCCCTTCACCCGTCAGACGCTGTTCTTCTCCGCCACCATGGCGCCGGAGATCGAGCGTATCACCAATACCTTCCTGTCGAACCCGGCCAAGATCGAAGTGGCGCGCGCCGCGACCACCTCGGACACGATCGAGCAGGCGCTGATCTACCACCGCCCCAAGCGCAAGGACATGGCCGCCAAGGACAAGCGCGAGATCCTGCGCGCGGTGATCGAGGCCGAAGGCGAGGCCTGCACCAACGCCATCATCTTCTGCAATCGCAAGAGCGAAGTCGATGTCGTTGCCAAATCCTTGAAAAAGCACGGCTACAATGCCGAACCCATCCACGGCGACCTTGACCAGTCCCGCCGGATGGAGGTTCTCGCCGGGTTCCGCGATGGGTCGATCCGGTTTCTCGTCGGCTCCGACGTTGCGGCGCGCGGCCTCGACATTCCCAACGTCAGCCATGTGTTCAACTTCGACGTTCCCGGCCACGCCGAGGATTACGTGCACCGCATCGGCCGCACGGGCCGCGCCGGGCGCAAGGGCAAATCCTTCACCATTGCCACGCCTGCCGACGACAAGCTGATCGCGGCCGTGGAATCGCTGGTCGAAATGACCATTCCGCGCGCCGAATCGCCCTGGGCGCCCCCCGGCGGCGCGGCGGCAGACAGCTCCGACGCCACCCCCGATGAGGGCGAAAAGCGCGAGGGCCGGTCCACCAGCCGCAGCCGTAGCAGAACGCGGTCGTCCTCGGCGCGCAAGTCGCGCGACGAGGCGGCAACCGCCGAACGCCCCGATGCTGCCGCCGATGCGCAGGACGCCGACGACAGCGCCGCACGGCAAAAATCCGAAGCCGCCGCTGCCCGGAAATCCGACAGCCGCAAGCGCGACGATCAGAGTGCCCCAGCCGAAGGCAAGACCGAGAAGCGCAAGACCGACGAGCGCAAGACCGACGAACGCAAGACCGGCAGGCGCAAATCGGAAACGCGCAAGACGGATGAGAACAAGCCGGATGAGCGCGCCCAGCCCGCGCGTTCGGGCCGTGGTGGCGCAGGACAGAACGACAGATCCCGCCAGGACAACAGGCATCAGGACGGCGTGGTGGGAATGGGCGACCATGTGCCCGATTTCATCACCAAGAGCTTTATCGACCGTAAAGCCAGCTGAGATGCCGCGCGGCTTGCCGCGCCCCCCTTCGCCAAAACCGACAGCGCCTGCCAGGACATGACCCGGCAGGCGCTGTTCGTTTGACGCAGGTTTCCCGAGGGTGGCTGCGCCGCCGAAACCCGGCGGCGCGGGGGCTGCTATTCGGCGACCAGACGGCTGACCAGCACGGTGACCTCGGGCTTCTTGCCGACCTGATCCATGCTGACCTGATGCGTCGCGCGGCGGACCATTTCCTCGATCGCGTCGTCGTCGGAAATGACCTTCCGCTTGGCGCGCCCCAGAGCGTCGTTCACCGCCTCTTCGATCTCGTCCGCCAGCAGCCTCTTGTGCTTGCCCTTCTCCGGCAGGCCCTTGGTCTCCGCCCAGGCGTCGCCCGTGACCTCGTCATCCTCGTCGATGATGACGCTGACCATGACAGATCCGTTGAGCGCCAGGCGCATCCTGTCGCGCACCACCCCGTCGAGCGCCCCGATCAGAACATTTCCGTCCAGATAGGTGCGTCCCGTCTCGACGTGGTCGACAACTCTCGGCTGGCGTCCCGCCAGATCCAGCATGGTGCCGTTGGGCGCGATCGCGCCCGGAATATCGCGCATCCCGCCCAGCTGCACGTGGGCGCGCAGGTGACGGTGCTCGCCATGCATGGGAATCAGCATCTGCGGCTTCATCATCGCGTGCACCTGTTCCAGATCCGGGCGGTTGGCGTGGCCCGACACGTGGTACAGCCCGGAACTGTCGTCCACCACATCCACGCCCATTTCCGACAGCGCGTTCACGATGCGCCCGACGCCGACCTCATTGCCCGGGATCGTCTTGGACGAGAACAGGAACAGATCGCCCTCTTTCAGGCTTATGCCGCGGTACTTGCCCCGCGCCAGCTGGGCCGAGGCCGCCCGGCGTTCGCCCTGGCTGCCCGTCACGATCAGCATCAGGTTTTCGCGCGGGATATCGCGAACGTCCTCGGGTTGCAGCGTCTGCGGGAAATCCGTCAGGATACCACTCTCGACACCCGCGCCGACCATGCGTTTCATCGCCCGGCCCAGCAGCACCACGCTGCGCCCCGCGTCGATTCCGGCGCGTGCCAGCGTCTGCAGGCGCGCCACGTTCGAGGCGAAGGTCGTCGCCACCACCATGCCAGAGGCGCTTGCGACCAGTTTCTGGATCTCGGGGCCGACGCTGGCCTCGGACCGGCCGGGCAGCGGAGAGAACACATTGGTGGAATCGCAGATCAGCGCCTTGATGCCGGGCTTCGCGACCTCTTCCCACATTTCCGGCACGAAGGGATCGCCCAGCACGGGCGTCGCGTCGAGCTTGAAGTCCCCGGTATGGACCACACGCCCCGCGGGTGTGTCAATCACCACCCCGGAGGCCTCGGGAATCGAATGGGGCACCGGCATGAATCCCACGCTCAGGTCGCCCAGTTCCACCATGTCGGGATAGCTGTCGATGACCTGGACGATGGCCGGATCATGGCCCTGTTCCTCAAGCTTGCGGCGCGCGATATTCGCGGTGAAGGGCCGCGCGTAGACCGGCACCTGCAATTTGTTCCACAACAGTCCGATGGCCCCGACGTGGTCTTCATGCGCGTGGGTGATGAAGATCGCATCCAGCCGGTCGCGATTGTCGATCAACCAGCCGATGTCCGGCATGATCAGGTCGACGCCCGGCGTGCCATCCATGTCGGGGAAGGTCACCCCCAGGTCCACGAGGATCAGCCGTTCCTTGTTGGCGCGGCCGTATCCGTAGACATAGGCGTTCATCCCGATCTCGCCGGCGCCGCCGAGAGGGAGGTAAATCAGGCGGTTGCTGCTCATAAGTTGCCGTTTTCCTTGTTGTATTGGTGTATCACGGTCAGTCCGTGCATTGTCAGCTCATCTTCAAATACGTCAAATAGCGCGTCGCCCTGGCTGAACAACGGCGCCAGCCCGCCGGTGGACACGACCTTCAGCGGTCGATCCCGTTCCTCGCGGATGCGTGTTATGATTCCGTTGATAAGCCCGACATATCCCCAGAACACACCGGACTGGATGCAGGCGACCGTGTTTGTCCCTATCACCTTTTCGGGCCGTGTCACATCCACATGCGGCAAGGCCGCGGCGGCCTGGTGCAGCGCCTCCAGGCTGAGATTGACGCCGGGGGCGATTACGCCGCCGATATAGGCGCCGTCGTCGTCGACGACATCGAATGTGGTCGCGGTGCCGAAATCCACGATGATCAGATCGCCACCGTAAAGATCGAAGCCCGCGGCCGTATTGACCAGCCGGTCCGGCCCCACCGCGGTGCCCGCGTCGACGCGCACGTCGACGGGCAGCAGGCAGTCGGGCCGTCCCACGACCAGCGGGCGGCAGTCGAAATAGCGGTTGCAGAGAACCCGCAGATTGAACACCACGCGCGGCACGGTCGAGCTGATGATCGCCTGATCGATCTTCGCTTCGAGCTTCTGGAAGATCATCAGCGACGACAGCCAGGTGAAATACTGATCGGCGGTACGCTGGTGCATGGTGGCCGTGCGCCAGGTCGCCAGAAAACGGGTGCCGTCCCAGATGGAAAACACGGTATTGGTATTGCCGCAGTCAATGGCCAACAGCATGGCGCACCTCCCTAGAAAAACACGTCGGCGGCGGAAATGCTGCGTCGGCCGTCCGCCGCGGCCAGCAGCAGCGCGCCCTGGGGGTCGATCCCCTCGAACACGCCCTCATACTGCTCGCGCATCGTGCGCGCGCGGATCACCTGCCCCAGACGCGCGGCGCGCGCCATCCAGGCGGCCCGGATCGGCGCGAACCCCTCGCTGGCAAAACGGGCCTCCCACGCGGCATAGGCAGGCGCCAGATGATCGAGAAAGTCCTGCGGGGTGACCTCGGCGCCGGTGCCCGACAGCAGCGACACGGGCGACGTCGCGCCCTGCTCGACCGCATCGGGGGCCGGGGCGCTCAACAGGTTGACGCCGATGCCCACCGACAGATGGCTGACGCGCCCGCCCTGCCCGCTGCTTTCCAGCAGGATGCCCGCGACCTTGCCGCCGCTCAGCAACACATCGTTGGGCCATTTCAGCGTGAATACCTCCGGCCTGCCCGAAACCTCCGCCAGCGCCTGATCCAACGCCAGCGCCGCCACGAAGGAGCGCAGCGCGACGCGGTCCGGCGCCTCGGCCGGGCGCATCACCAGGGTGGCCGCGAAATTGCCCGGCGGATTCGCCCAGGCCCGGCCGCGCCGCCCGCGCGCGGCAAGCTGGCGCAGCGCCAGGATCCAGGTGGGCCGGTGCAGATCGGCCGCGACGCGCGCGGCCTCGGCGTTGGTGCTGTCGACTTCGGCCAGGATGCGGCGATCTACGCCGTCCGGCCAGTGAACGCCGCCGGGCTTACTGGACAAGCGTTTCAGCCGCCGCGGCGGCCAGCCCCTCGACCCCGAAGAGGTTGATCACACCGACCACCATGATCCCCGCCGACAGCATCAGCGCCGCCCAGTTGACCGGAGAGATGGCGGAGTCGAGCTTCTCGGCCTCTTCACCGAAATACATGAAGAACACGATGCGCAGGTAGTAATAGGCCGCGATGACCGAGGCCACGACGCCCGCAACCGCCAACCAGACCAAGCCCGCGTTGACCGCGGCGGTCAGCACATAGAACTTGCCGAAGAAGCCCACCAGCGGCGGCACCCCCGCGAGCGAGAACATCAGCACCATCAGCGCCAGCGCGCGCAGCGGCTGGTGCTTGGAATACTGGTTCAGGCTGCGGATGTCGGTCACCGCCTCGCCGTCGCGTTCCATCGACAGGATGAAGGCAAAGGTGCCGATGTTCATCGTGACGTAGATCGCCATGTAGATCAGCATCGCCTTGACGCCCTCGACCGTGCCGGAGGCCAGCCCCATCAGCGCGAAGCCCATGTGCGTGATCGAGGAATAAGCCATCAGCCGCTTGATGTTGCGCTGCCCGATCGCCGCGATCGCGCCCAGGAACATCGAGATGACGGACAGGAAGGCGATGATCTGCGACCATTCCGCCACCGCGTTGCCAAAGGCGTCATGCACCAGCCGCGCGAACAGCGCCATCGCCGCCACCTTGGGGGCGGTGGCGAAAAACGCGGTCACGGGCGTCGGCGCGCCTTCGTAGACGTCGGGCGTCCACATGTGGAACGGCGCGGCCGAGACCTTGAACGCCATCCCCGCCGACAGGAACACCAGCCCGAAAATCAGCCCCAGCGGCAGCTGCCCGGCGCCCGCCGTCTGGATGATGCCCGAAAACAGCGTCGTGCCCGCATAGCCGTAGGTGAGCGACGCCCCGTAAAGCAGCAACCCGGAGCTGAGCGCGCCCAGCACGAAATACTTCAGCCCCGCCTCGGTCGACCGGGCGCTGTCGCGGTTGAGCGAGGCCACCACGTAGAGCGCCAGCGATTGCAGCTCCAGCCCCATGTAGAGCGACATCAGATCGCCCGCCGAGACCATCAGCATCATGCCGACCGTCGCCAGCACCACGAGGATCGGATACTCGAACCGCAGCAGGTCGTTGCGCTGCATGTAGGGCTGGCTCATCAACAGGACGATGGCGCTCGAGATCAGGATGATCACCTTCGCGAACCGCGCGAAACCGTCGTCGATGAAGGCCCCCTGAAAAGCCTCCCGCGTGGCGGTGCCCGACGCGCCCAGCCACAGTCCCATCGCGATCATCACCGCCGCACTGATCCACAGGATTGCCGGTGCTGCCCGGTCCTTGCCGGTATAGACCCCGCCCAACAGCGCGAGCATGGCGAAGACCGCCAGAACCACCTCCGGCATTACAGTGGAAAAATCGATCTGGAACATCGCTTCGGCCTTCAGTGTTTTGCCAGCTGAACATCGCCGCCTTCCAGCAGCGCGGTCTGGTAGTTGGACACGAGCGCCTCGACCGAGGGCCCGATGATATCGGTGACAAGGCTGGGATAGACGCCCAGCAACAGGGTCATCACCACCAGCGGCGCAAAGATCGCGCGTTCGCGTCGCGTCATGTCGGTGATGGACTTCAGCGATTCCTTGATCAGATCGCCCAGCACCACCCGGCGGTACAGCCAAAGCGCATAGGCCGCCGACAGGATCACGCCCGACGTCGCGAAGAGCGCGACCCAGGTATTGACCTGGAAGATCCCCACCAGCGTCAGGAATTCGCCGACGAACCCGCTGGTCCCCGGCAGGCCGACGTTGGCCATCGTGAACAGCAGAAAGATCATCGCATAGGCGGGCATCCGGTTCACCAGCCCGCCGTAGGCGTCGATCTCACGCGTGTGCATCCGGTCGTAGATCACGCCCACGCAAAGGAAAAGCGCGCTCGAGATGAAGCCGTGGCTGAGCATCTGAAAGATTGCGCCGTCGATGCCCTGCTGGTTGGCCGCAAAGATGCCCATCGTGACATAGCCCATATGCGCCACCGACGAATAGGCGATCAGCTTTTTCATGTCGCTCTGCGCCAGCGCCACCAGCGAGGTGTAGACAATGGCGATGGCCGACAGCCACAGCGCCAGCGGGGCCATGACCTCGGACCCGACGGGAAACATCGGCAGCGAAAACCGCAGGAACCCGTAGCCGCCCATTTTCAAGAGGATCGCCGCCAGCACCACCGACCCGGCCGTCGGCGCCTGGACATGCGCGTCGGGCAGCCATGTGTGTACCGGCCACATCGGCATCTTGACCGCGAAGGAGGCGAAGAACGCCAGCCAAAGCAGCGTCTGCATCCCGCCCACGACCTGGATGCCCAGCAGGCTGAAGGTCTGCGACCCGAATTGATGGGTCAGCAGCGTCGGAATGTCGGCGGTGCCCGCGTCGACATACATCGCCACGATCGCGACCAGCATCAGCACCGAACCCAGGAAGGTATAGAGGAAGAACTTGAACGAAGCGTAGATCCGGTTCGCCCCGCCCCAGATGCCGATGATCAGGAACATCGGGATCAGCCCGGCCTCGAAGAACAGGTAGAACAGGATCAGATCCAGCGCGCAGAACACGCCCAGCATCAGCGTTTCGAGCAGCAGGAAGGCGATCATGTAATCCTTGACGCGGTATTTCACGTCCCAGCAGGACGCGATCACCAGCGGCATCAGGAAGGTCGTCAGCATCACGAACAGGATCGAGATCCCGTCGACGCCCATCTTGTATTTCAACCCGCCCAGCCATTCGGCTTCCTCGACGAACTGAAAGCCCGGATCCTGGGGGTTGAACCCTGCCAGCAGGAACAGCGACACCAGGAAGGTCACCGAAGTGGCGATCATCGCCAGCCACTTGGCGTTGCGCTGCGCGGCCGCGTCGTCGCCCCGCAGGAACAGCGCCAGGATCAGCGCCGCCAGCAGCGGGATGAAGGTGATGATGGAAAGAAGATTGTCCATGTCAGACCCTCAGACGATCGCAAACCAGGTGATCATGGCGACAATGCCGATGACCATCGCGAATGCGTAGTGGAACAGGTAGCCGGACTGCGCTCGGCCGCTCAGGCGGGTGAAGAACGGCACGATGCCAAGCGCGACGCCGTTGATGGTGCCGTCGATGGTATCGCCATCGCCGCGCCGCCACAGGAAACTGCCCAGCCATTTCGCGGGACGCACGAACAGAAAGTCGTAGATCTCGTCGAAATACCACTTGTTGAGCAGCAGCTGGTACAGATGTTCCTGATTGCGCGCCAGCTTGCCCGGCAGATCGGGCCTGCGGATATACATCTGGAACGCCAGCAGAAAGCCCAGCAGCATCGCGATGAACGGGCTGATCTTCACCCAGACCGGCGCGTGATGCGCGGTGTCCATCACCGTGTTCTCGCGCCCGGTGTAGATCGCGCCCTGACCCGGCGCCGCGAATCCGCCTTCCGCCCCGGCGGCGTCGCCGGTCGCGTCGGCGGCCGTCGCATGGCCCGTATCCGCAGGATCTGCCCCGGCATCGACACCCCCGGTCCCGGCGGCGGCATGGTCGACCGCCGATACCGTGGCCGCGCCCTCGGCCCCGCCTGCCTGCGCCATGCTTTCGGGCACGGGCACGCCGAAGTACTTGCTGACCTCCTCGGTCTTGCCGAAAAATGCCTCCGCCCAGAGCGCGCCGGCGAAAACGGCGCCCAGCGACAGAACGCCCAGCGGGATCAGCATGACCCAGGGCTTTCATGCGCGTGCTCATGCGTGTGCCGATTGCCCCGGGCCGTGCCGAAGAAGGTCAGGAACATCAGGCGCCAGCTGTAAAAGCTGGTCAGCGCCGCGGCCAGCACCAGCATCCAGAAGGCGTAATTGCCCACCGCCGATTTGGCGCCCCAGCTCGATTCGATGATCGCATCCTTGGAGAAGAAGCCCGCGAAACCGATTTCCGTCATCGGAATGCCCACGCCCGTGATCGCCAGCGTGCCGATCATCATCGCCCAGAAGGTATAGGGAATCTTTTTGCGCAGCCCGCCGTAGTTCATCATGTTCTGCTCGTGGTGCATGGCATGGATGACCGACCCGGCCCCCAGAAACAGCATCGCCTTGAAAAACGCGTGGGTGACCAGATGGAACATCGCCGCGGAATAGACGCCGACGCCCGCCGCTACGAACATGTAGCCAAGCTGGCTCATCGTCGAATAGGCGATGACACGTTTGATATCGGTCTGCACCAGCCCGATCGTCGCCGCGACAAAGGCGGTGCTGGCGCCGATGATCACGATGATCGTCTTGGTGTCGGGTGCGAATTCGATCAGCGGCGACATGCGCGTGACCAGAAAGACGCCGGCCGTGACCATGGTGGCCGCGTGGATCAGCGCCGACACCGGGGTCGGGCCTTCCATCGCGTCGGGAAGCCAGGTGTGCAGGAAAAGCTGCGCCGACTTGCCCATCGCCCCGATGAACAGCAGAAGGGAAATCAGCTCTGCCGCGTTCCAGCTGAGGCCGATGAAAGTGATGTCGCGGGTCGCGAGATCGGGGGCCGCGGCGAAGATGTCGGAAAACTGGATGCTGTCGACCAGGAAGTAGAGCCCGAAGATGCCGAGCGCGAAACCGAAATCGCCGACCCGGTTCACCACGAACGCCTTGATCGCCGCCGCGTTGGCCGAAGGCTTGCGGTAGTAGAACCCGATCAGCAGATAGGAGGCGACGCCCACGCCTTCCCAGCCGAAGAACATCTGCACCAGGTTGTCGGAAGTCACCAGCGCCAGCATCGCGAAGGTGAAGAACGACAGATAGGCGAAGAAGCGGGGACGATAGACCTCGCCTTCGCGGAAATTCTCGTCATGCGCCATGTAACCCAGGCTGTAGAGGTGCACGAGGCTGGACACCGTGGTGACCACGATCAGCATGATCGCGGTCAGCCGGTCCAGCCGGATCGCCCAGTCCGTCGCGAGCGTGCCCGACTCGATCCAGCGCATGATGCTGATCTGCTGGGTGACGCCGTCGAACCGCAGATAGACGATCCAGGCGAGCACGGCGCACAGGAACAGGATGCCGGTCGCGGTCCAGGTCGCGGCCTTCTCGCCGATGAACTTCCAGCCGAAACCGCTGATCAGCGCGCCTACCAGCGGCGCGAGGAGGATGATCGTTTCCATCGCCGCCTATCCCTTCATCACGTTGACGTCTTCGACCGCGATCGTGCCGCGCGTGCGGAAGAAGCACACGAGGATCGCCAGCCCGATCGCCGCCTCGGCCGCCGCGACCGTCAGCACGAAAAGCGTGAACACCTGCCCCACCATGTCATCGAGATAAGCCGAGAAGGCGACGAAGTTGATGTTGACCGCCAGCAGGACCAGTTCGATCGACATCAGGATGACGATGACGTTCTTGCGGTTCAGGAAGATCCCGAAAATGCCGATGACAAACAGCGCCGCGGCGACTGTCAGATAGTGTTCAAGTCCGATCATCTGTCTTGTCCCTCACGCCCTGCGGCGTCCGTGGTTTTTTCCCGTGTCTTCATCGTCGACGCGGCCCGCCCGGCCGCTGCATCGCGGCGCCCTGTCCGACGCCCCGTCAACCGGCGCGGCGGCTACAGCCCCTGCCCCGGCTTCACGTCCTTCATCTCCATCGTCTTGGCCGGATCGCGGTACATCTGCGCCAGAACGTTCTGGCGCTTGACGTCGGTGCGGTGGCGCAGCGTCAGCACGATCGCGCCTATCATCGCCACCAACAGGATCAGCCCTGCGATTTCGAACAGATAGACATATTTGGTATAGACCAGCAGCCCCAGCGAAGAGGTGTTCTGCCGCGCCTCGAGCGCGGGCGCGACCGCCTGGCGCAGATCGAGCGCATTGTCCGCGTAGGTCCAGCTGCCGAAGACCAGCCCCAGCTCCATCAGCAGCACGATGCCGATCAGCAGGCCGATGGGCAGAAACTTCGCCATCTCGGCGCGCAGCTCGGCGAAATCGACGTCCAGCATCATCACGACGAACAGGAACAGCACCGCGACCGCGCCCACATAGACGATGACCAGCAGCATGGCGACGAATTCCGCCCCCACCAGCACGAAAAGTCCCGCGGAGGACAGGAAAGCCAGGATCAGCCACAACACCGAATGCACCGGGTTGCGCGACAGCACCGTCATCAGCCCGGCCGACACGACGGTCAGCGCAAACAGGTAAAATGCCAGGTCCGCGACGCTCATGCCTTGCTCTCCCCTTCCGGCTCCATCACTTCGCGGGCCAGCTCCATCGCCTTGGTCATGGCCGGAATGCCGCCGAAGACCCCCATCAATGCGATGGTTTCCGCGATTTCCTGCTTGGACGCTCCCGCCTCGATCGCGTGGCGCACGGTCAGGCGCAGCTGCGCCTCGGCCTGGGCGCCCAGCACGGTCAGCCCGCCCAGCGTCAACAGCATCTTGGTCTTGGAATCCAGCCCCTCGGGATTGAAGGTCTTGCCCATCATGGTTTCCATCATGTCCTTGGGCATGGTGGGCCACATCGCCTCGAACCCCTTGGGGGTGAAGCTCTCGAGCGCCGGGTTCATCTGGCGCAGCCAGTCCTGGCTCATCGCCATCATCTGGTCGAAAGGGTTCTTCGCGCTGCTCATCGGTAGGGGGCATCCATTTCCAGGTTGCGGGCGATCTCTGCTTCCCAGCGGTCGCCGTTCGCACGCAGCTTGGCCTTGTCGTAGTAAAGCTCTTCGCGGGTTTCGGTCGAAAACTCGAAATTCGGACCCTCGACGATGGCATCCACCGGGCAGGCTTCCTGGCAGAAGCCGCAGTAGATGCATTTGGTCATGTCGATGTCGTAGCGCGTGGTGCGGCGGCTGCCGTCCTCGCGCGGCTCGGCGTCGATGGTGATGGCCTGCGCGGGGCAGATCGCCTCGCAGAGCTTGCAGGCGATGCAGCGCTCTTCGCCGTTGGGATAGCGCCGCAGGGCGTGTTCGCCGCGGAACCGCGGGCTCAGCGGGCCCTTTTCATGCGGGTAGTTCAGCGTCGCCTTGGGACGGAAGAAATACTTGAACCCCAGTTTCAGGCCACCGAGAAAGTCGAACAGCAAAAAGTATTTCGCGGCGCGGGTGTAGTCGATCTGAGTCATGCCGTAGCCCACCGTTTTTCATAATCGCTCTGCAAGGCCTTGCCGCTTTTCGCGGCGCCCTCGGGCTTTTCAACCTCGTAGCACATCAGCAGCCGTGCCGAGGGCAGACGCCCCAGCAAGGGCGAGCCGATGTCGAACTGGATCCGCTGCCCCGCCTCCCGCGTATCGGTCAGCTCTCTGGAATACCATCCCTTGGGCGCGGCGACGTGGCAGGCGTGGACGCTGAAGCCGCGCGTCGATTTCCAATAGGTCCAGACAAGTTCCGGGGAAAACTGGTAAAAGCCGTGACCGGGATAGCCGTTGAACGGCGTGAAGGACACGAACCGCCCCCCCGGCATCAGCATCTCGGCCACGTTGTCCATTGCCTGCGCCACATCGAACACATGCTCCAGCGTGCCGCCGTCCACGATCAGGCCGAACTGGTTCTTCAGCTCGTCGGGCACCGGGTCGTTGAGATCCCAGACGATCCCGGCCCCCTCGAAGCCGGAAGCGTCGAGCGTCTCGACCTCCCCCAGGCCCAGCTTGCGGAACACGGTCTCGGAATAACGGTCGTCCTGCGCATACTCGACCACGTCGCCCTCGATCCCCGCCGCCCTGAGCGCGCGGGTGAAATGGGTGCGGTCGACCCAGCGGTTCGCCCGCATGTCGAATTTCTGCCGTCCCAGCATCAACGTACGTCCCGCAGGGGTGAACCTGCGCGACATTTTCGCGAGATGCAGGAAACTGGCATAGTTGAAGCCCATTTCAGCCCCCCACGGCCCAGCGGGCATAGGCGCCGCCGAAGGCCCCGAAATGGGCGAAAAAGGCGACCAGAACGACCCAGGCCAGCGACAGCGGCAGAAAGACCTTCCAGCCCACGCGCATCAGCTGGTCATAGCGGTAACGCGGCACCACCGCCTTGACCATGGCGAACATCAGGAAGAAGAACGCCATCTTGCCCACCATCCACAGCGCGCCGTCGGGCAGGCCCGGGATGGGCGACAGCCAGCCGCCGAAGAACAGCAGCGTGATCAGCGCGCACATCAGGAAGATGGCGATATATTCGCCCGCCATGAACAGCAGGAAGGGGGTCGAGGAATATTCCACCTGATACCCCGCCACCAGCTCCGACTCGGCCTCGGGCAGGTCGAAGGGCGGGCGGTTGGTTTCCGCCAGCGCCGAGATGAAGAACAGGAACACCATCGGGAAATGCGGCAGCCAGTACCAGTTGAAGAAGCCCAGATCGCCGTCCTGCGCACGCACGATGTCGCTGAAGTTCAGCGACCCCGTCGACAGGATCACACCGACGATGATCAGGCCGATGCTGACCTCGTAGCTGATCATCTGCGCGGCCGAGCGCAGCGAGCCGAGGAACGGATACTTGGAGTTCGACGCCCAGCCGCCCATGATCACGCCGTAGACCTCCAGCGAGGAAACGGCGAAGACATAGAGGATGGCCACGTTGATGTCGGCCAGCACCCAGCCCTCGGAAAAGGGAATGACCGCCCAGGCCATGATCGACAGCACGAAGGCAACCAAAGGCGCCAGCAGGAACACGACCTTGTCGGAACCGGCGGGCACCACGATTTCCTTGAGCACGTATTTCAGCGCGTCGGCCACCGATTGCAGCAGGCCGAAGGCGCCCACCACGTTGGGGCCGCGCCGCATCTGCACGGCGGCCCAGATCTTGCGGTCGCCGTAGACAAGGAAAAGGAGCGAGATCATCACGAAGCCGATGACGGCCAGCGATTGCGCCACGATGATCAGGGCGATGCCCAGTCCTGTGGAAAAGAAATCAGCCATAGGTCCTCATACCGTGGGTATCCCGTCTCTCTTGCAGTCTGCAACCACATCGCCGGCGTTGAGCGCAACCGCGCCCGCGGGGTAGCCGGGCGAGATGGTGTAAACAGCATCCGCCGTCCAAATACCACCGTCTTTCGACAGATTTGTGCGCACGTGCCGTGCAAAATCATATCCGCGGATCAACGCATATTGCGCCGCGGCGCACCGTGCATAGGCCTCTGCCAAGGTGCCGTCGCGGGTGCCGCGCGTGCCGACGCGCAGGTTGACCAGTTCGCGGTCCATCATCCGGGTGCTCACACCGACGAATTCGACATTCGACAGGTTGCGGCTGGCGGCGGCGCGTCTTTCGGCCGTCGTGGCCCCGCCGGACGGCGCACAGGCGGCCAGCGTGGCGGCCCCGGCAAGGCCCAGCCCGGCCATACGCCACCCGCCCCCTCTGCGCCTGTCCTGCCGCATCCCCGTTACTCCGCAGCCATTGCGCGGGCGGCGCGTGCCTTCGCGGCGGCGCTCAGCTCCGCCATCAGGGCGGAGGCCCGCGCGATCGGGTTCGACAGGTAGAAATCATGGACCGCAACGGCGAAATCTCCCGTTGCCGCGCCATCCCGGGCGATCTCCAGCGGTTGCCACCCGTTTTCCGGCACCTCGTCGATCATCGAAAGCAGCGGATGCGCCTCGACCAGCGCGCGGCGCAGGGCGATCAGGCTGTCGAAGGGCAGCGTCGCGCCCAGTTCCGCCGAAAGGGCGCGCAGCACGGCCCAGTTTTCCTTGGCCTCGCCGGGGGCGAAGCCCGCGCGCAGCGCCAGCTGCGGGCGGCCCTCGGTGTTGACGAAAAGCCCCTGTTCCTCGGTATAGGCGGCGCCGGGAAGGATGATATCGGCCCGATGCGCGCCGCGGTCGCCGTGGCTGCCCTGGTAAATCACCAACGGCCCCTCGGCGAGGTCGATCTCATCGGCCCCGAGGTTGTAGACCACATCCGCCCCGTCGAGCGCCGCGGCAATGCCGCCTTCGGTCACCGCGCCCACATCCATCGCCCCCACGCGTGCGGCGGCGCTGTGCAGGACCAGCAATTTGGATTTGGTGCGTTCGGCCAGGCTCATCGCCCTCGCCAGAACCGCCTCGCCATCGGCACCGACCAAGGCGCCCTGCCCCACGATGACGATCGACGCCTCCTCCAGCACCTTGCCGAATTCCATGTCGAGCATCTTGTCGAGCGCGGCGCGGTCGGTGCCCCCATGGGCATAATCATAGGTCAGATCCACGGCGGCGCCGATCAGCCCGATATTGGCGCCCTTCAGCCAGGCCTTGCGGATGCGCGCGTTCAGCACCGGGGCCTCGACGGCCGGGTTGGTGCCGATCAGCTGGATGTGCCTGGCCTCGTCGATATCGGCGATCGTCGCCGTGCCGACATAGCCCGAACGGTTGCCCGCGGGCAGCATCGCGCCATCGGTGCGGCATTCGACCGAACCGCCCAGCCCCTCGACCATCTGCTTCAGCGCGAAAGCGGCCTCGACCGGGGCCAGATCACCCACCAGCCCGGCAACCTTCGTGGCCCCCTTCAGCGCCGCCGCCGCCTTTTCCAGCGCTTCGGGCCAGCTGGCCGGGCGCAGCTTGCCGCCCTCGCGTACATAGGGCCGGTCCAGCCGCTGACGGCGCAGCCCGTCCCAGACAAAGCGCGTCTTGTCGGAAATCCATTCCTCGTTCACGCCGTCGTGGTTGATCGGCAGGATGCGCATGACCTCGCGCCCCTTGGTGTCGACGCGGATCGACGATCCCAGCGCATCCATCACGTCGATGGTCTGCGTCTTCGACAGCTCCCACGGGCGGGCGGTAAAGGCATAGGGTTTCGACACCAGCGCGCCCACCGGGCACAGGTCGATGATGTTGCCTTGCAGGTTCGAATCGAGCGTCTGGTTCAGATAGCTGGTGATCTCCGCATCCTCGCCGCGCCGGTCTGGCCCATCTGGGTGATGCCCGCGACCTCAGTGGTGAAGCGCACGCAGCGGGTGCAGGAGATGCAGCGCGTCATATGGGTTTCGACCAGCGGGCCGAGATCCAGATCCTCGGTCGCGCGCTTGGGCT